>JABLXR010000016.1 GCA_013178015.1 Anaerolineae bacterium | reverse complement strand
TCCCCATCTCCCCCTCTCCGCGTCTCCGTGTCTCCCCCTCTCCGCCTCGCGGGCGGCGCGGTGCTATACTTGACCCAGGCCAGATGTGCTGTGGGGGAGAATATGGCCGGCGCTAGGAGCGATAGGGTCAGGCAGATCGGACTGGTTAACCAGCGCGAGATACGGGAGCGCACGGTGAGGGGCCTGGCCGCCTGCCTGGGCGGAGCCTCGCTCCTGTGGTGGTGGGAGTTGCTGTTCCAGCAGCGACCCAACCTGGTACTGCTGGCGATCGCCACCTCGTCGGCGCTGCTCGGGGGGCTGGGCTTTCGCTTCGGGGCGAGGCGTCCCCTATCGGTCGGGCTGGCTCTGGCCGTCGCCTCGGCGGCGGCCCTCCCCGTGCTGGCCGGGGAACTGGAATGGCAGGCGGTAGCGCCGCTGGCCGTGATGCCCGGCCTGGTAGTAGCCGGTACCGTCAGCGCGGGGGCGGGCCTAGCGGTGGGCGCTGTGGCTGCGGTGGTTCTCGGCTTCTGGCCCTCGGGGGGTGGGATGGGGGCCGGGGCCGCCCTGCAGGTGGCGACGGTCGGCCTTGCCCTTTACGCCGTCCTGCGCCCGAGGGAGAGCATCATCGAGTGGTCCTGGCAGCGAAGTGCAGAGGCCACTTACCTGGCTGAGGAGTTGCGGGACCGGCAAGGCGAGCTGAACAACGCCCTGGCCCAGCTCCGTCTGGCCTACCAGCTGCTGGGGCGCACCAACCGCGAGCTGGCCCTGGCCCAGCAGGAGGCGGACGAGGCTAGGCGGCTCAAAGAGGAATTCGCCGCCTCCGTCAGCCACGAGCTGCGCACGCCTCTCAACATCATCCTAGGATTCGCGGACATCATTCACCGCACTCCCGAGGTGTATGGGCTGGAGGAGTGGCCGCAGATGCTCCGGAGGGACGTGGCTGAGATCTGGCGCAGCGCCCGGTACATAACGGAGTTGGTGGACGACATTCTGGAACTGGCGCGGATAGACGCGCTGGAGATGCCGGTGAAGCGCGAGATGACGGACTTGGTGGCCGTCATCCGGGAGACCTGTGTCCTGGCGGAGCGCCTGTTGGGCGAGCGGCCCGTGAGCCTGGTGGTGCGACTGCCCGAGAACCTGCCTCTCCTGTCGGTGGACAGAACGCGGATACGACAGGTGCTGCTCAACCTCCTGAGCAACGCCATCCGCTTCACGGACGAGGGTGAGATCACGGTGACGGCGGAGTGCTCGGCCGAGGAGGTGACCGTGTCGGTGGCCGACACGGGAGTGGGCATTCCTCCGCACGAGGTGGAGGCCGTGTTCGAGGAGTTCCGGCACGCCGAAGGACGGGAAGCGCGCGGTGGCAAGGGCCTGGGTCTGGCCGTGGCCAAGCGCTTTGTGAACCTCCACGGGGGGAGGATCTGGGCCGAGAGCGAAGTAGGGCAGGGATCGGTGTTCCGCTTCACTCTCCCGCTGTCGGAGAAGCGGGTATCGCGCCTGCGGGGGACCACGGCCTCGGCTCCACGCGGCACCCGCAGCGGCAAGCTGCTCCTATTCAATCCTGATCTCTCCGAGGATGCCGCCACCTATCTCGGGCGGCACCTCGAAGGATGGGAGACTCTGGTGGCCTCGGACGTGAATGAGATGCAGGCCCTTCTGGACACGCACCACCCTGCGGCCGTTCTCATCAACTGCGCTCCCGATGGGGCCGAGCTGGCCTCGCGGGTTCCTGCCGGGGTGCCGGTGGTGCTGCTCGATCTGCCCGCTCTGCGCACGCCCTCGCACGACAGCGTGTTTGACGCTCTCCTCAGCAAGCCGGTCTCGGCCGAGGAGCTTCTGGGGGCGGTCAGGCGCTTCGTGCCACGGGGCTCCATTTTAGTGGTAGACGATGATCCGGGGTTCGTGCAGCTGGTGCGACGCATGGTCGCTTCCTCGGATGCCCCGTACGAGGTGCAGTGGGCCTACAACGGCGAAGGCGCTCTGAGCAAGCTGGCTCACTCCCGGCCGGATGTAGTGCTCATGGACATGGTGATGCAGCCGATGGACGGCATGGCGTTGGCCCGGCAGATCAGGGCTGAGGCTGGAATGGGAGAGATACCCATCGTGGCGGTCACGGGGGCTACATCAACGGCGTCAAGCGATCGGGCACGAGAGATCCGTCTGCTCAAGAGAAGCGGGCTCCAAGACGCGGAAGTACTGGCAGTCCTGAGGGCGATTCTGGGCGGGGTGCGCAGCGACTACGTGGGCGGGACCCAAGAGGCGAACGAGGTGGTCCGTGAGAGCGACCGGCAGGGGTAGAACCAGGGAATCCGGCTCCGGGATTCCCCTACAGCGTGGCCTTTTACCGAGCCCAGCGGTTGACCGCGGCCAGGAGCTCCGGTTGAGACACGGGCTTGCGCAGGTGGGCTTTGGCCCCCAGAGCTTTGGCCAGCAGGGCATCGTGGAAGACGGAGCACACGATGACCGGTATGTCGGCGGTGTCCTCGTTGGCGTGCAGCAGGTTGAGGATGGTCCAGCCATCCGTCCCCGGCATGAGGAGGTCCAGCAGGATCACCGAGGGTCGGCTTTCGCGCGCCAGGTCGTAAGCGCGCTGAGGGTCGTCGGCGGCGATCACGCGCCACTCTCCCTGGGGTTCCAGGTAACGGCGGTACAGCTCCACTGCGGCGGCGCTGTCCTCTATCACGAGCACCGGACGGGCTTGGCGCGCGGGCAAGAAGAGGCTGAGTCGCACGGGATCCGCCGTCCCGCCGCTTGGGACGAAGCGCGCGTTCAGAGCCTCGGCCAGGCGACGCAGATCGGCCAGGGCCTCGCGGCTGTAGGGAACGAGCGGCGGGTGGAAGGAGACCGCGATGGTGGTGCCCTCCGAAGCGATGGACGACAGCTCGACCTCACCGTCCGGCGTCGTCTGCACCCCGAGGCTGAGAGCCTGGATGACCCATTGGCGGAGGATGCCTTCGTCGGCGAAGACGCTACCGTGTGCCTGGCCCGTCTCCACTCTGATGGTTGCGCCCACGCTCTGAGCCAGCGGGGTCACCGTCTTGATGGCGTCCTGCAGCAGGCTCTGGAGGTTCACCTGCGCCGGACGAGCGGTCACTTCGATGGCCTCCGGCTGGTCGGCCGAGTCCACCCCGGGCGGGGCCGATTCGAGCTTGGCCAGGCGGATGGTCAGCACCTCGGCCAGCTTGGCCTCAGCCGCCCGCAACTCCCGGTGAGTCTGGCGCTCGCTGAGCGCCAATTCCTCCCCCACCTGAAGGACGCTCATGCCCTCGACATAGCGGAGCCAGAGCACGTTATAGGCGCGGGCATCATCCGCCTGGCGGACTCCGCGCCGCGGCGGCCGCAGGAACTCCATGGCTTCCAGCAGGAGGGTACGGATGGTGTTGGCTCGATCGTAGGGTGCGGCCCCGGCCAGGGAGGGGATCTCCGCCAGCGCAGGATTGCCGGCGAGGGCGATCCTGTCGTCCATGTGGGCCAGCAACCACCGGACGGTATCGAGATCAAGCCCGGACTCTGACATGGCGTTCTGCTAGCCGCGTGCAGGTGCTGACGCTGTAACGGACGGCCTCCGAAGAGCGTGCCAACCAGTACATGCTACCCAAGGCGGCGCGACCGGTGCAACTCCTGGCAGGCAGATGGCAGGGAGTTGGCAGCCGGGACCCTTGCGGGCCTAGTATACTGAGAAGGGGGAGGACTGGTCCCTAGCGGAGTAGAGGGCGAACGAGGGAGGTGTTACGGGTGAGTGTGGTGGCTCAGGCTCGCCTGCCCTGGCGAGGCATGTCCGCGTCCAGCCGGGAGAAGCTGGACGGCTATCTCTTCATCTTGCCCTGGATCCTTGGCTTCCTCTTCTTCACCATTGGGCCAATGATAGCCTCCTTCTACTTCAGCTTCACCGACTACTCGTTGCTGGAGCCCTCGAAGTGGGTGGGGCTGGACAACTACCGCAAGCTGTTCTCCGCCGATGATAAGTTCGGCATATCCCTTAGCGTCACCTTCCGCTACTCCCTCGCCTCCGTTCCTCTAGGCATGGTGCTGGCGCTCACGGTGGCCATGCTACTGAACCAGAGAGTGCCGGGGATGCGCTTCTACCGTACCGCGTTCTACCTCCCCTCGCTGCTTGGTGGAGTGGCACTGACCCTCATCTGGATGTGGATCTTCAGCCCGGCCTACGGCTTGCTCAACACCTTCCTCAAAATGATCGGCCTCGAGGGGCCGTTGTGGTTCCAGAGCCAGGTCTGGGCCCTGCCCGGGCTGATCATCATGAGCCTGTGGGGGGTAGGTGGCAGGATGATCATCTTCCTGGCGGGCCTGCAGAACATCCCGGGCCACCTGTACGAGGCGGCGGAGATGGATGGGGCTGGGGCGATGCGGCGGTTCTGGCACGTCACTGTGCCCATGCTCACTCCGACCATCTTCTTCAACCTGGTCATGGGGATCATAGGCTCGTTGCAGACGTTCGCCCAGGCGTTCATCGCTACCCAGGGAGGGCCCAACAACGCCACCCTCTTCTATGGTCTGTACCTCTACCAGAACGCCTTCCAGTACTTCGAGATGGGGTACGCGTCAGCCCTGGCCTGGATTCTATTCGCCATCATCCTAGCTCTCACTCTGGTGGTGATCCGCTCTTCCCCCATGTGGGTCTTCTACGAGGGGACGCTGCGCAAATGAGAGCGACAAGGACTTGGGGAGGGGAGGCGTGACCACCAAGGTGGAAGCCCTGGGAGGTCAGGCAGTGGCGGTCAGGACCCGCCGCAGCTGGCGGCGGTTCCTGCCCACGGTGTTCTACTCGCTGCTGCTCGTCGCCGGGAGCGTGGTGTTCATCATGCCGTTCGCCTGGATGCTGTCCACCTCGCTGAAGAAGTCCGGCGCCGTGTTCCAGTTCCCTCCGCAGTGGATACCAGACCCCGTCGTCTGGGGGAACTACGTCACTGCCATGAAGGTGATGGACTTCCCGGTACTGCTGAAGAATACGGTGCTGGTGACCAGCCTGTCGATGGTCGGTGCCATGGCAACCTCGGCCCTGGCGGCGTACTCCTTTGCCCGGCTGCGGTTCCCTGGCCGCGATCTGATCTTCATCGTCGTCCTGGCTACCATGATGCTCCCCGGATGGGTGACTCTCATCCCTGTCTACATAATCTTCCGCAACCTGAGGATGATCAACACCCTGTGGCCGTTGATCATTCCCTCGTTCTTTGGCGGGGGGGCCTTCAACATCTTCCTTCTTCGCCAGTTCTTCATGACTCTGCCTTACGAGCTTGATGATGCCGCCAGGATCGACGGCTGCAGCAACTTTCGGACTTTCTGGAACATCCTATTGCCGCTCTGCAAGCCAGCCTTGGGGGCGATAGCGGTATTCCAGTTCGTGGCCCACTGGAACGACTTCTTTGGGCCGCTGGTGTACCTGCATTCGGCGGAGAAGATGACGCTGGCGGTGGGCCTGTATCGGTTCAAGGGGCCTTTTAGCGTGGAATGGAACTACCTCATGGCGGCCACGGTGATGGTGGCCATAGCCCCGATCGTCGTCTACTTCCTGGCCCAGCGGTACTTCATTGAGGGGGTGGTGATGAGCGGGATGAAGGCGTAGAGGAGGCGACCCACGGCACTGTCGCGATGCGTTCGGCGAACCTAGCGGAGGAGGAACAAGATGCGCAAGTGGACTAGAAGGGAGTTGCTGAGGGCGGCAGGTGCGCTTGGATTGGCGGCAGCCGGCGGAGCCGCACTGGCCGCCTGTGCCGGGGCTACTCCGGCCCCTGCGGCTGGCGAGACGGCGGCTCCCGCCGCTGCCACCGAACCGCCCAGGGCGGCCGGAGAGAAGGTGAAGCTGGTATTCGAGTGGCCGCAGTATACCCCGGAGAAAGCGCGCTACGGTGAGTACATCATCAACACGTACATGGAGAAGAATCCGGACATCGAGATCGAGCCCATGTACAACACCAACGCGCTCGAGAAGGTAACCATCACGATTGCCGGCGGGACACCGCCCGACTGCGGGTGGTTGGGAGGCGGGTGGCCAGCTCTCTGGAAGAACCTGCTGGTGCTGGACGATCTCATCCAGCGTGACGCTGACGAAGTCAGAATCGACGACTTCTATCCCAAGCTGCTAGACGCTACGCAATGGCTCGGGCAGCGACTGACGATGCCCATGGGCTTCACTTGTACCCTAATCTACTTCAACAAGAAGCTGTTTGACGACGCTGGTGTGGACTACCCCACCGACGATTGGACCTGGGACGACCTCAAGCAGATGGGCGCCGCCATCGCCGATCCGGAGAACAACCTGTACGGCGTCATGCTCGATCAGGGGAGCTACTACGCCCCCCTGTTCATCGCCGGTCCCATTGCCGACGAGGACTGGCGCAACTCGCTGTTCTACTCGGACCTGCGGGTCTACATCGTGCAGATGTGGAAGGATCTGTGGAACACGGACAAGATCGCGCCGCCGCCGGCCGTCACCGCTGAGCAGGGGCTGATGCCCATGTTTGAGGCCGGCCGGATCGGGATGTACGCCGGTGGCTCCTGGTTCCTGGAGCCGGCGCGCATGCTCGAGTTCGATTGGGACATCGTGCCTCTGCCCATCATGAGGTGGTCGGACGGCGATCACCGCGGCACCGGCATGTGGACGGAGGAGCTCTTCATCATCAACACTACGCCACACAAAGAGGAAGCCTGGCAGTTCATCAAGTGGGCCAGTGGTCCCGAGCTGCTAACCTGGGCGGCATCCGAGGGTCACGTGGTGCCTGGGCGGATGCCCATCGCCGAATCTGAAGCCTTCGCCGAGTCGGGCAAGAAGCCGGACAACATCCGAGCTTTCTTGGTTTCGGCCGAGTTCGCCATCCCATATCTGGTTCACCCCATGTCCAGCAAGATCGCGACAGCCGTAGGTGACCCGCTTAGCGCGTTCTTCTCTCTGGAGGAGACCCTGAGTGCTAAAGAGGCGACTCAGACTGCTCATGACAATATCCAGGTGATTCTGGATGAGTGGTGGGCTACGGAAGGTGGCGCTTGAGCGAGTGAGACTTAGCTCCTGGAAGCCGTTACGCCTGCAGACGCAATAGGGTCACGAGTGCTCTGCCTTGGAGCTCTTCGGCTCCAAGGCAGAGCTGCGGCTGGGGCTTTCGAAGCCTGCAACACGCCGGAGGCTCGGTGCGGAGGTGTGCAATGCGGAATGTCTGGAAGACGGTGGACAGCATGGGGGAGGCCGAGGTCTCACGTGTGGTTGAGGACAGGCAGAATCTGCTCCGCAAGGAGGTTGAGGACTTCCTACGGGCGGAATCAGAGGCACTGCCAGAGCGCAGATCTACGCTATGGAGGTGGGACTACTCATCGCCGGAGGCCTTCCTTGAGTCCGTGAAGGACAACCGAGCTCGGTGGCTGCAGGCCGTGGGTTCCTTCCCAACTGCGCCTGAGCCGCCCAGCGCGGAGTTCTCGCCGTTCCTGGAGAGCGATACCATTCGAGCGCAGTGGGTGGTTCTGCCTTTTCTGGGGCGCTATCGAGCTCGGGCCGTACTGGCGGTGCCAGAACGAGGCGACCCGCCCTTCCCCATCGTCGTGGCCCAGCACGGGGTGGGCAGTTCGCCGGAGGTCATCTTCGGCTTCAATGATGCTCGCAATGCATACCACGCTTACGGCAGGCGCTTGGTTGAGGCGGGTTTCGCCGTTCTAGCGCCGCTCAATGTCACAGAAGCGGCGCCAAGGGCCAGGTTGGAGCGCATGTGCCTCATGTTGGGGGGTACCCTGTTCGGTCTAGAGATACAGCAGACGTCCAGGCTGCTGGACTACGCAGAGACCAGACCGGACCTCGATGTGAACCGAACGGCCATGTGGGGAGTCAGCATGGGCGGCGCCTACGTGATGTTCACGCTTCCGCTGGAACCTAGGCTGCGGGCCGGGATCACTACAGCCTGGTTCAACAAGCGCGTGCCGAAGATGGTGGTCGACGACCCTCGCTATAGCTGCTTCCTTTCCGCTGATGCGGAGCACGTGTTCATCCCTGGGTGGCTGCGCGAGTTCGGCGACAGCGACCTGGCTTCACTGATATGTCCTCGGCCGCTGCAGGTGCAGACGGGCAAGTGCGATGGGATCGCTTGGTGGCCATTTGTCTTGGAGGAGTACGAAGAAGCGGCCGAGCACTATCGGAAGCTAGGGGTAGGAGAGCGCATAGAGCTGGACCTACATGAGGGCGGACACGAAACGGACGTGGAGGCAGGGATTCGGTTTCTGCAGAGATGGCTCGTAGAGGAAACCTGGTGACCCTTGTCCAGCCCTGATGTGAGGCTGTCTGACGGCTGCCCACACCGAGAAGTGTGGGTAGGCGTTTCAAGGGAGGTACCTGATGGCACGAGAAGTTCACATCGCTGCGCTCCAGCTTCCGCCGCCCGAGGGCGACACAGACGAGGCCCTCCGCAGGAGCAATCTAGACCATGCCGTGGCTTCCCTCGATGAGGCGGGCAGCCGAGGCTGCGACATCGCCTGCTTGCCCGAGGCCTTCTCTACCTACCGGGTACCCCTAGACGCCAGCCCGGAGCCGGTGCCGGGAGAGGTGACCGAGGCGGTGGCCCGCGTGGCGGCCCGGTGGGGCATGTATGTCATCGCCCCTCTCGCCGGAGTGGTGGAGGGGGTGAAGCGCAACGCGGCGGTGGTTCTGGGGCGGGACGGCGCCATCCTAGGGCAGTACTTCAAGGTGCACCTGACCCAGCCCGAGCTGGACGCCGGCTACGTGCCTGGGGACGAGCTACCGGTCTTCGACCTGGACTTCGGCCGTATCGGCATCATGACTTGCCTGGACAACTCCTTCCCGGAGACAGCGCGCACGCTGGCGGTGAAGGGGGCAGAGATCATATTCTTCCCCCACGTGCAGAGCGGCTTTGGGGAGGTGGGCTGGATGGCGCAGCTCATCAGCCGGGCCATAGACAGCTGCGTCTACCTGGTGCCCGTCACCTTTGGCGTCGGGCGGGAGGAACCCTGGATGCCGGGCACGATCATGGGTCGCAGCGGCGTCATCGGGCACGACGGGGAGACCCTCGTCTCCGCCGGGCGGCTGCCGGGAGTGGCTTCGGTGGTGGTAGATCTGGACCAGCCGCGGTGGGTGCGCTGCTTCGGGGTGGTGGGCTTGTCCAACTACCGGTTCCATGCTATGGCAAGGCGGCGGCCTGAGGTCTACGGCGCTTTGGTGGAGCCAGCGCGCCTGCCGGGGGATGGGTGCCTTGACCTCACCTCGGCCGGGCCGCGGCATATGGAGCGTCACGGAGGACGATGATGGATGATGGTGCGAATCGAAGTCGTCTTGCTAAGGGGGAGGCCCTCTACGAGCGGGCCCTGAGGGTCATCCCCGGCGGCGGGCAGACCAATTCCAAGATGCCGCCGCCGAACCTCAAGGGTGCCTATCCTCCCTACATCCTGCGGGGCCAGGGCGCCTACGTCTGGGACCTGGACGGCAACCGCTACATAGACCATAAGCTGGGCTGCGGGCCGGTGACGCTGGGCCACGCCTACCCCCGGGTGATCGAGGCGGCGGCCCGGCAGATGGGGGAGGGGCTGGTGTACGGCAGTGCCCATCCCCTGGAGGTCGAGCTGGCGGAGCTGCTGACTGAGGTGATCCCCTGCGCCGAGATGGCGCGGTTCCTCAAGTCCGGGGCCGAGGGCACGTCAGCAGCCGTCCGGGTGGCCCGGACCTACACTGGCCGCGACCTGGTGTTGTCCTGCGGTTACCACGGCTGGCATGACTGGAGCATGGCCAAGCACGCCAGGCTGAAGGGGATCCCTGAGTGTGTGAAGGCGCTTACCGTGGACGTGCCCTACGGCGACCGAGAGAAGCTGGCGGACCTGTTCGCCACGCGGGGCGACCAGGTAGCCGCCTTCGTGTTCGCCGCCCCCTACCACGAAGAGCCGGACAGCATACGCGAGTACCTCAGGCACGTGCGGGAGCTGGTGGACCGCCACGGGGCTGTCCTCATCTTCGACGAGATCGTGACCGGCTTCCGGGTCTCGTTGGGGGGCCTGCAGGAGCTGATAGGGGTGACGCCCGACCTGGCCGTGTTCTCCAAGGGGATGGCCAACGGGTTTCCCATCGCGGCGGTGGTGGGAAGGCGGGAGGTGATGACTGCCTGGAACGACACCACCATCTCCTCCACCTTCGGGGGAGAGACGGCCTCCATCGCGGCCTCCATCGCCGCTATCAGCGAGGCGCGGGAGAAGGACACCACTGGTGCCATCGCCGAGCGGGGCGCCTGGCTCAAGGCTCGGGCGGTTCGCATGGGAGAGGAGGTAGGGCTGGAGGTCAGGGCGCTCGGGTTCGACGCCCTGCCCAACATCGTCTTCGGGCAGGGCACTGCCGAGATGGGGGTGACGCTGCAGAGGGAGCTTCTGCTCCATGGGGTGTTCCCCTACTTCCCTATCTGGTACATATCCTACTCCCACGACATGGAAGTAATGCAGGAGACGGCGGCCGCGCTTCGGGTCTCTCTGGAGCGGGTGGCGGAGGCCGCGGAAGCGAGGGAGAGATGATCATTGACGCCAATGCCTGGGCCGGGCGATGGCCCTTCCGCCGGCTGCACTACAGCGGCGCCTCGGGCCTGGGCCAGCTCATGTCGCGCACCGGGACCGATCTGGCCCTGGTCAGCCCTATGGAGGGTGCTTTCTACCGGGACTGCTTGAGCGCCATGCGGGGCATGCTGGAGGAGCAGGGCTGGGACCCGGCGCGCATGAAGCCGATGGCGGTGGTGAACCCGGCGTTCCCCGGCTGGGAAGCAGACTTCGAGACTATGGTGGGGGAGATGGGGTGCGTGGCCCTGCGCCTGATCCCTAACTACCACGGATATCGGCTATACGACGATGTCGCCCTGGAGCTGGTCCGGCGGGCTCAGGCCGCCGGGCTGCCGGTGGTGGTGACCGTCAGGATGCAGGACGAGCGCTCGCATCACTGGTGCATGCACGTGCCTCCCGTCTCGGTGGACGACGTGCGGTTCCTGCTGCGGGAGCTACCCGAGGGCAGATACCTGTTGAGCCAGGCCACCTTCGCCGAGGTATCGGCGTTGCTGCCGGACCTGGCGCTGGTGGCTGACGGCGCCTGGGAGATGTCCTACAAGCCCCCGGCTTTCCTCGTGGAGAGGGTGGTGGAAGAGGGCCATGGTGGGCGCATGCTGTACGGGTCGGGTGCGGTGTTGCAGTACCCGGAGAGCCTGCTCCTGCCAGTGCAGGAGGCACCCATCGCCGAAGAGGCTCGGGAGGCCATTCTGAGCGGGAACGCGCGGCGTCTGTTCGGGCTGGGAGGCGGAGATGATCATTGATGCGCACCTGCACCTGGATCTGGGTCCAAACGACGTGGTGCGGAAGATGCTCGACCGACGGCTGGTGGACGTAGTGGCCATCAGCTCTCTTCAGGGCGGAGCCTTCCCTTCGCTGAAGCACCTGCAGGCGTCCAACGATCACGTTCTCCGCTGGATGGAGGAGTATCCTGACCGGGTGATAGGCTTCGCCTACGTCAATCCGCGTCTGGGCGAGGAGGGCGTGCGCGAGTTGCAGCGGTGCCTCGATTCAGGCATGAAGGGAGTGAAGCTCTGGATCTCCGTCCTGGCGGATGACCCCCGGGTGGACCCGTTGATCGAGGTAGCGCAGGAGAAGGGAGCTGTGGTCCTGGCCCACGCCTGGGTCAAGACGGTGGGGCAGCTGCCTTTCGAGAGCCGGCCAAAGCACGTGGCCAATCTGGCTCGGCGGTTCCCGAAGGCGCGGTTCATGCTGGCCCATTTTGGGGGCGAGTGGGAGGACGGGGCCAAGGTGGCCCGCGACTGCCCGAACCTGTGGGTGGACACGAGCGGGAGCCTGGCCGAGGCAGACATGGTAGACGTGCTGGTTGAGAGCGTGGGGGTGGAGCGGGTACTGTTCGGGACCGACAACGCCAACCTGCATTACTGCCTGGGCAAGATCCGGGCGGCCCGTCTATCCGAGGACGAGCGCGAGCTCATCCTCTCGGGTAATGCCAGGCGCCTCTTTGGAGTCTAGACGTCCAGGCCCAGCTGCACTCCAAGTTGGGGGCAAGTCTGAGGGCCGGGGAAGTCAGGGCGTAGGGCGGTCATGCCTTCGGGGGGCTCAGGGCGGGCTCTGAACGCCAGCGCAGATGCCGTTCGGCATCCAGCGAGTCAGCCAGGTGGGAGAGGGACCTCGTTTCCGTCACGAGCTCGCTGGCTCCAGGGTCTCTCCGGCTCCCTCTCCCCGCATCCATAGCTCCCTTCACGAAGATACGAAGGATGCCACCCGCGACCCGGAGATGCCTCACTTGGTTCGGCATGACACTGCAGGGGGGCAGCCTCGGCGCTCGCCGGTCTCTTCGTTCGGCGCCTCCCGGCGTCATGAGCAGCGTCAGCGGCAAGTCACGACTGTCCCCTTCTGTCATTCCGAGCGACAGCGAGGAATCTCCGCGTTGGCGAGCTGGGATGCTTCACCCCGCAAGTAGACGCTCCGCCAGACCTGACGCGTGAGGGGCTCACATGGTTCCTGCCACTTGCCCGCACGGTGGGACATGGCCGGTGCGCCCTGCTCGCGCTGGCGCGAACCGGACCGCTGCGCTAGAATGAGCGCGCCAATCGTCCTTCCCCGGCCGGGCCGCTGAGCCAATTGTAGCTGTGGCACTGGCGTGAAGCCGGACGCTGGGGACCTCAGAGCCGGCAGTACACACACGCGATGGAGGAGATCAGATCATGCAAGAGCACACTGGGCGTGGCGTGAGTCGGAGGCATCTGCTGGGTGCCGGACTGGCGCTGGGCGGAGCAGGCGTGTTGGCGGCGTGCGCTGCCACCCCGACGCCTCAGGTGATCAGAGAGACGGTTGTGGTCACCCAGGAGGTGGAGAAGGTCGTCGAGCGGACGGTCGAGGTGGAGAAGGTGGTAGAGCGGACGGTCGAGGTCGAGGTGACCGCAGCGCCGTCTGCCCTGGCCGGCGAGTTGAAAGTCTGGGTCTTCCCCATGGGTGAGAACGACATGGACACCCTGTGGACCCCGCTCGTCGGGCGCTTCCGTCAGCAGTATCCCAACATCAACCTCAACATTGAGCTTCTGCCGTGGGGCGGCCGGCGGGAGAAGATGTTGACGGCGTTTGCGGCGGGCGAAGCCCCCGACGTGGCCTACGTAAACACCGACACCCTTTCCCTCTTCGGCACCAACGACGTGCTCACGCCTCTGGATGACGTGGTTCCCCAGGAGGCCTGGGACGACCTCTACGGCAACCTGCAGCCGGGCCTTACCTGGGAGGGCAGGCGGCTGATGTACCCGGCACTCCTGATCGGGACTGGCCACCTGTACAACAAGGGCCTCTTCTCCGAGATGGGGCTTGACCCCGAGCAGCCTCCGGTGACCTGGGACGAGATCCGCGAGGTAGGTGCTGCTTCGGTGGCCCACAACTACTTCCTCACTACCTGGAGCACTACGGACTGGGGTAACTGCTGGGTAACCGTGCTCTGGCAGGCCGGCGGCAACGTCTACAGCGAGGATCTGACCAGAGTGCTGCTGGATAGCGACGAAGCTTTCGAGACTCTGAGCTTCGCCACCGAGATGTTCCAGAATGGATGGGTGCCCAAGGAAGGGGCGGTAGGTTCCGAGGCCGAGGCGGCCGCCATAAGCGCCATCAACTACTGGATCGAGGGGCGCTCGTCTCTCAGTGGCTTCGGCAACCCTGACATCACCACCAACACCCGCGCTCAGGCTCCGGAGATAGACTTCGGCCTGAACCCGGTATGGAAGAACAAGCGTCAGGTCTGCCTGGGCGGTGCCGGGTGCTGGGGTGTCTTCAAGGGAAGCAAGGCCCCAGAGGCGACGGCGGCCTGGCTCAATTGGCTGATCGAGCCGGAGCAGCAGGGTTTCTACGGCTCGGTGACTAAGTTCGCTCCTCCGCGACGGTCGGCGTGGGACTACTGGGCCGCGGAACCGCTACCGAAGCAGTTTGTCGCCATGCGGGTGGACTTGCTAGAGATGAACCAGGACTCGTCCTACTTCTGGCAGGAAGGCAAAGTCACTTGTGCTCCGTACTTCCAGGCGGCTGTGCTGGGATACCAGTCGGTGGAGGAAGCGCTGGCGGGTGCCCAAGCCGAACTGCACGCGATTGTGGACGAGTGGAACGCGAGCCGCAGCTGACCCGATACGTCGGGCGTGCCGGTAACCTGGCCTGGCAGGGCCAGGTTACCGGTTGATGCCGACGATCTATCGGTAGAGAGGAGCTGGTAGCCACGGTGAGTGAGCAGACCGCGATTGCTGGCCGGGTGGTTGTCGCCAGGGCAGAGAAGAGCTCTCTGGGCGCTCGGCTACGGAAAGCCTGGCCCTGGTACCTTTTCATCGCTCCGAACGTCCTTACCTTCCTCGCTTTCACGCTCTTCTCCTGGATCTTCCTCATCTTCTTGAGTTTCCATAACTGGAACTTGCTCGGGGCGAGAGAGTACGTGGGCCTGGAGAACTACTCGCGGATGCTGAACGACCGCATCCTACACAAGGCCCTGATCAACACCATTCAGTACGCCATCATGTTCGTGGTGCCGGTGTCGGCGGTGTCATTGGGGTTGGCCAGCCTGGTTAACCAGCGGCTGCGGGGCATGTACCTGTTTCGGGCCCTCTACTATCTGCCGGTGGTGACGTCCATCGCCGTCCTGGCCATCATCTGGAAGTTCATTCTGGTTCCTCGACCGGACGGCATCGCCAACTATCTCCTCGGGCTGGTGGGCATTCCCTACAAGGAGTGGCTGCTCGACATCCGGCTGGCTCTGCCCTCCATCACGGTGATGCAGATCTGGAGCACGATGGGGTACTACATGGTGCTCTGGCTGGCGGGCCTGCAGGGCATACCGGAGGAGATGTACGAGGCAGCCAGGATAGACGGCGCCGGGCGGTGGCAGATGTTCCGCTACGTCACCGTGCCCATGCTGAAGCCCACTACCATCTTCATCACTCTCATCGCCGGGATTGGGGCCTTCCAGATGTTCGGGCCGCCCTACATGCTCACCGGCGGGGGACCGGTGCATGCCACCACCACCATGGTGTATTACATCTGGCAGCAGGCTTTCAATCGCTACCGCATGGGCTACGCCAGCGGCGTGTCCCTGCTCCTGTTCGTCATTATCCTGATTGCCTCGTTGGTGCAGCGTAAGTACATGCGTTGGTCCGAGTCGATCTTCTGAGTTGAGGGAGCGATTGTGACAGCGGCAGCCAGGGTGAAGAAGCGCGATACAGGCATTATGGTGCGCACCGCCGTGCGGACGGTGCTGATCTACGTCCTCCTCCTTATCATCGCGGCAGCCACGGTGGGGCCCTTCCTGGTCATGGTCTCGGCGTCGCTTCGCCCCAACTTCAGCTACATGACCTTCCCCATCAGCCTGATCCCGGAGAACCCGGGCATAGACAACTACATTCGTCTGTTCAGTCAGACCGCCATCGGACGCTGGATCTTCAATAGCGTCTTCGTGGCCTCCACGGTAACGGTGCTGGAGCTCGTCACTTGCTCGCTGGCCGGTTACGCCTTCGCTCGAGGCAGCTTCCCCGGCCGAGACGTGATCTTCTGGATCTTCATGGGCACACTCATGGTGCCCTCGACGGTCACCATAGTGCCCCTCTTCCTCATCCTCTCTAGGCTGAAGTGGGTGGATACCTACGCCGCCCTGATCATACCCGCGGCGACATCCATATTCGGCACCTTCCTCCTGCGGCAGTTCTTCCTAACCATTCCCACCGACTATGACCAGGCGGCTCTGATTGATGGGGCCAGCTTGTTCCAGATCTACCGGATGGTGATCCTGCCCCTGGCCAAGCCGGCCCTGGCCACGCTGGCCACCCTGACCTTCCTGGGCCAGTGGAACGCCTTCCTCTACCCCCTGATCGTCACCACCAAGTCCAGCATGCGCATACTGACTGTGGGCCTGGCCACCATGGTGGTGCAGGAAGGAGGCGCCGGGGTGCAGATGGCGGGCGCTACCCTCACCTTCACGCCCACCTTCCTGATCTTCCTCTTCATGCAGCGCTACGTCGTTCAGGGCATCACCCTAAGCGGGGTGAAGGGATAACGAGACGCTGATCGGCGCTGATGCGACCCTGATTCACGCTGATCGTTCGATATTCTTTCTTTTTCTGATCAGCGGAGATCGGCGTTGCATCAGCGCCGGTCAGCGTTCCATTCCGGGGAGGATGCCATGAGGCGGTTGCGGGTCGGCTACGTCGGGGCGGGCTTCATGGCCCAGAAGGTGCACCTCCCGAGCTTCAGCTCCATCGAGGAGTGCGAACTGGTGGCGCTGGCCGAGGTCCGGCCCGAGCTGGGGCGGAAGGTCCAGCGCCGCTTCGGCATCCCCCGCCTGTACCCCTCGCACCGGGAGCTGATCGACGATGACCGGGTGGAGGCGGTGGCCGTGTCGGCTGACTACGCCGTGCAGGGGGAGATCGCCCGGGAGGCGTTGCTGGCGGGCAAGGACGTCTTCATGGAGAAGCCTATGGCCGTCTCTCTAGACCAGGCCGACCGCCTGCTGCAGGCGGGGGAGGCGGCGGGAGCCCGGCTGATGGTGGCATATATGAAGCGCTACGATGCCGGCAACGAGCTGGCCAAGAGCTACGTGGACCGCTTTCGCCGTTCGGGCGAGCTGGGTGCCATCACCTATGTGCGCAATCACGGCTTCTGCGGCGACTGGGTAGCCGGGCTGGACGCGCCCATGGACGTCACCGACGAACCCAAGCCGCAGGCAGAGGGCGCCCTCGCTCCGGCGTGGCTTCCCCCGGAGCACCTGTCTGCCTATCTGGGTTACCTGCAACAATACACCCACAACGTCAACCTAGTGCGCTGGCTGTTGGATGCCGGAGACAGGACGAGCGTGCGGCTGGTAGACCTGGACGACGACGGATACACGGGGATAGTGGTACTGGACGTAGACGGCCATCGAGCGGTGCTAGAGAGCGGCCGGGTATCGCACTACCGTTGGGACGAGCACACTCAGGTCTACTTCGAGCACGGCTGGGTGAAGACGTGGGCGCCGCCGCTGCTGCTGCGCAACGCGCCGGCGGAGGTGGAGGTGTACCGGGCAGGAGGCACTCAGGAGTTCAGCCGGCCCATTCCCTCGCCGGCGTGGTCGTGGTCCTACAAGCGCGAGGCGGAGCACTTCGTCCGGGCCGTCCTCAGGGGGGAACCGTTTCGCTCTCCAGGCGAGGATGCCCGCACGGACGTGCGGTTGTTCGAGGAGATATATCGCGAGCACCTGCGTCGGCGGGGGGCCGTGTGAGCGCTTGCCGGGCAGTGATGAACATCGCCCACCGAGGCGCCTCGGCCTACGCTCCGGAGAACACCCGGGCTTCTTTCCATCTGGGCTTGCGGCTGGGCGCTGACGGGCTGGAGACTGACCTGCGGTTCACCCGGGACGGGGAGGTGGTTCTCCTGCACGACGAGCGGGTAGACCGTACGACTGACGGTCACGGGCCGGTGGCGGAGCTCTCGCTGGCGGAAGTCAGGGCGCTGGATGCCGGCTCGTGGTTCTCCCCCGAGTTCGCGGGCGAACGGATACTGACGCTGGCCGAGTTCCTGGATGAGTTCGGCGGGCGGACCCATCTGGCCCTGGAGCTCAAGGTGGACGGGCTGGAGCCGGCAGTGGTGGCGCAGATCAGGGAGCGCTCGCTGCTGGAGACGGCCACGGCCACTTCCTTCGAGCGAGAGCGACTGCTGCGTCTGCTGGCCCTGGCGCCCGAGGTGCGCACGGGCTACCTGACTCGCACGTTCACCCCCGGAGAGTTGACGGCGCTTGCTGCAGAGGGCATCCGCCAGGCATGCCCGCGGGCGTCAGGCGTCACCGCCGAGGTGGTCCGGGAGGCGCACCGCCTAGGGCTGGAGGTCCGGGCCTGGGGAGTGAAGTCTGAGCGGGACATGTGGCAGGCCCTCGAGGCAGGCGTAGATGGCATGACCATCAACTGGCCCGACTGGCTAAGAATGGCACGCCGATAGACGCTGATACTAAGCCGATCCCCGCTGATCAGAACATGGCAATATCCGGAGATCAATGTAGACCAGCGTAGTATCGGCGTTCTATGCCGTTAGCGCCTCGTCGAGCATGGCTAGGTAGTTGCGCACTGGGACGTAGCTGGGGATGGAGTTGCCCGAGCCGATGGCAAAGCGGCCCAGGGGAGCGCAGGCGTCTACCAGTTGCCGGGTACGGTTTCGCACCTCCTCCTCGGTGCCCCGGGCCAGAATGTCCACATCCACCCCGCCCAGGGTGGCCACCCGGCCGCCATAGCGGAAGTGGAAGCGCTCCGCCGGCATGATGGCGTCCTCGAAGGAGTGCTTGCCGTCTATGCCCACGTCGTCCATGAGGTCGGGCAGGACGGCGGCGATGTTGCCGCAGGAATGCAAGTAGTACTGGCGCCGGCGCTCGTGGGCCAGGGCAGCGAAGCGGGCGTGCCAGGGCAGCACGAAGCGCCGCAGGTCGCCCGGCGATATCAGGGTGGCGCTGCGGAACCCCATGTCGTCCCCGGGGAAGAGGGCGATGAGCCCGTCCAGGTCCACCAGGTAGCGGTAGAACTCTAGCATGAGGGTGCCGAGACGCTGAGCCACGGCATGCACCAGGTCGGGCTGATCGTGGAGGGCCAGGCACAGGCCCTCGTAGGAGAAGAGGTCGGACAGGTGCTCGTAGACGCCACCACCGTGGGACACGATCAGGCCCATGCCGTCGGGCAGGTGATTGTTGACGTACTCGAAGGGGTGGAAGTCGAAGTCGCGCACCCGGGGCCAGGGATAGCGCTCGAAGTCTTCCCATGACGCTATCTCGCCCCGGTGCTGATCGGCCCAGTTGCGGGTGGCCTCCGAGCCGGGAGCGGGATCGGGCGCAGCCAGACGGTGGCGTTGGAAAGGCAGCCCCATCTCCAGGCGGACGAAGTCGTAGCCTAGGTGATGCCAGAAGGCGATGAAGTTGCTCAGGTAGGCCTCGTGCGCCTCCCGGTCGCCGGGGGTGGGCTCGGCCCACGTACGACCCAGGCCCTCGACCACGATAGGCCGCATGACCTGGTGATCCACCAGGTACTCGATGAGGGGAGGCCGGCCGGCGATCTCGTCGCCGGAGAGGAAGCGGAGGAATCGTTCCACATCGGGTCGGGGCCTTGCCAGCGGCACACGCATGCTGAGCTCCTTGGTAGGGAACAGGTTACAGGTTATAGGGGATAGGGGGTAGGGACGCAAGCGCGCGGGCGGCGGCGCGGCTGGTGAAGTTGCGCGCCCAGCCGCAGATGGCGCGGGGCGGCCTTAGGGCATGCCTCGGCAGGCCGCTGGCTGGATCCCGATTGGGCGCCTAGGTGGGGGGTCCGGCGTCGTCTGGCCTGGGCGCGGTGGGCCGTAGCCCAGTTGTCGGGCGATTCTAACGAAGTTCTAACACTTTCGTGGCCCTGAGGTGCTTGCATTCGAGTAAGCTTGGAGTACACTTGGCTTTCGGGAAGCTGGGGACGAAGGCGGGTCTGGGGGCGCCTTCAGCAGGATCCGGCGCTCCTGATCGCTGGCCGGACACCGACGGTCTACCCCTCGCACGAAGCCTCTTCGTCGTTGCTGGCGCGGCCCATCAGTCGCAGGGAGCGGCGGAAGCCCGCGCTCTCTCGCGAGTGCGCTCATGCGTGCACCTGTGGCGCGTCTGCTGAAGTAGAGGAGCCTGGCATGGCGGGGATTGTCTTGGCCGGGGCCGATCAGGCCCGGGCGCACGTGCTCGGTAGTTGGCTGGTTCAGTGTCCGCATGAAGTAGAATTCCGCTCTCTAGAGGAGCTCGGCCGGCATCTCGCCGGAGCCGAGCCCGACGTGGTCATCCTAGATCTCCTCGACGGTGGGGTGGATGCTTCGCGCCTCTGCGACCGCATCCGCCAGGGCAGTGACGTTCCTCTCCTGGTGCTGCTGCGCCGGAGTTCCGAACAGGGTCACGGCTCGGGGCCATCGCCTGCGGCAGACCAGCAGCTGGTGTGGCCGTTCGGCCCCGCTCTCCTGCGCGCTCACGTGGAGGCCCTGGTTCGCCGGGTGAAGGGGGGCCACCCCTGGAGGACGCGATACGCGGACGGGGTGGTGACGGTGGACCTGCCGGCGCGGAGGGTAGCGGTGAACGGCAGGATCAGCGCGCTAACGGCCACCGAGACGCGCCTGCTGGGGGCGCTGATGCAGCGTGCGGGAGAGATCGTGTTGTCGGACGAGCTGCTTCGGGCCACTTGGGGCACGGCGGACAGGAAGTTGGCCGGTAGGCTGCACCTCTACGTTCACTATCTGCGGCACAAGGTGGAACCGGACCCGACACACCCCCGGTACATACTTACGCGCAAGAAGTGGGGATACGTATTCCAGGCCGGCCCAACTGGGGGGTTTTCTAAGGATTCTCTAATGCATTGGGGCTCGTAAGGTATTGAAGACGTTCAGGTGATACAGTAGTATCAAGCTTGAGTGAAAGACGGCCCCGCATGGTGGCAGCCACGCGAGGCCGGTGCACGGGGTGGGTTTGTGGGCCTCCCTGTGCGCCTCCATTGTGAACCCTTGCAGTCCAGTTCGCAAGTGGCGCCCTCGGTGGATCCCTCCTCGTGCTCCTGCCCCGCGGCTGCCCGGCGGGACCGGCCAAGTCCGGGTGGTCGTGCCGCCGTGAGCGGTGCGGCCCTGGCGGCCGCGGCGAGGCAGGTCAGGCGCGCGTCCTCGCGTTGTCTGCCCGGCCTTACCCCGGCGACCCTGGGTGAGGAGGTGGGGAAGGCCAGATGTCGCCTGGCGAGCGACACTATTGCGGCACAGATGTCGCGCCTGTCTCAGGGCAACCAGTACGAAAGGACGAGTGGAGGGAACGATGTCTAGGCTTATCAGGCTTGTATCTCTAGTCGTGGTTGTGGCCGTCCTAGTGGGCGCCACCTTCGCCTCAGCGGCCAACCTGGGCGTTGGAGGTGGTTCCGTGCAGGCAGGGGCTGACACAGCGCTCGTCTGCGATCATGACGGGGTGACAGTCAGCTGGAATGTCAACTATGACGGCATTGTTACCTCAATCCAGGTGTACGGCGTCGATGCGGCGTGTGCCGGCAACCGGATGGTCGCCCGCATTGAGGGCGATACCGGCCAGATGATCGGTACCAATGGTAACCTTACGAATGGCGGTGCTCCTGTGGTGCCGGCTGCATACGTCATCCCCGACGGCGGGGGCACGGTCAAGCTAGAGCTTGCTCCGACAGACGCAAATGGGGTCAACGTCTCTGGCGGTCACGGCGTACCCGCACAGGCGATCTACGGCATCGAGCTATACATCGAGGGTGAACACTGAGCTCGAGCTGACGAGTGCAGTAGCCCCTGGGCCTCTGACACCGCGCACCTGGTGCGAGAGGCCCAGGGCGAACGCGTGGCAGTGAGGGGAATGCGGCATCAGAGTCGTCCCGTGCGACTACTATGTGCCCTTACGGTGGCTCTGGGCGCCGTCTGTGTAGTCTGGATGAGACCGGCGGCACTCGGCGGGTCAACGAGCTATGTCATAGTGTCCGGGATCAGCATGGAGCCCGCGCTGCACTCTGGCGACCTGGCCGTCCTGCACCGACACGCGACGTACGAACACGGTGACGTGATCGGCTTTGCCGTTCAGGGCGGCCAGGTCATCCACCGGATAGTCGGTGGCTCGGCGGACGAAGGGTATATCACTCAGGGAGACAACAAGGAGAGCCCGGACCCGTGGCGACCCAAGCCGGAGAACATCTCTGGGGCCATGTGGCTGCGCATTCCACGGGCAGGTCGCGTTCTCGCCTTTCTCGGCAAGCCCCTCAACGCCGGGCTGTTCGCGCTGCTGGTCGGCATCGCTGTCACCGAGGAAGGCACGCGCCGCAGGGCACGGGGTCGCCGGTGGCTGGCACGCCGCGCCGGGGACGGCGCGGGCGGGTCGGACGAGAGAGTGAGGGGGCACGCCGAAGTGACAGAGCTCGATGCAGGAACCGAGGGCGAATCGCGGGGAGCGCCGTCGAGGCATTCCGTAGCTGCGGGGTACAGCGCGACGCTCACCTCCAGAGAGCGTGGCCCTCGTCGCTCACATGTGGCCCTTCGTACAGCGCGGGTGTTGCTCGTGTGCGCCGGTCTGCTCACCCTGGGCTTGGCTTCCCTATGCGTGTACAGCTACCGCCAGCCGCTCACTAGAACGGACAACGTCGTGCTACTGCGCTACGAGAACACGGGTACCTTCACGTACAGCATCCGCACGGCTTCGTCCTCTCTGTACCCGTCTGGTCTCATTGGGCCAGTGGGGCCGGACAGCCCGCCTGACACGAGAGCGGCCGGGAATACCGTCCTAACACGCTTGGCCCAGATCCTCGATCTACGCTTCTCCTATCAACTCCGGTCAACCGGTGACACAGAAGCGTCAGGTGAGATCGGTGCTGTCATGGAAATCGCGTCGGGCGAGGCATGGACCAAGACGTTCGAGCTGATGCCACCCCAACCTTTTGGCGGGACCACGGCTGACGCTCATCTGTCTGTGAGTTTCCCAGATATCATCTCTTTCATCCAGACCGTCGAAGCGGAGACGGGCGTTCGTGTGGGCAGCCACCAAATCCGCATCGTCCCTACTGTGCGCGTGGAGGGAATTGCAGGCGAGCGACGATTTGAGACGGTGTTCTCTCCCCCATTCACCATGCAGCTGACCGATACCAAGATCACCCTTGACCCTGGGCTAGAACGTTCGGAGGCGCAGACCGAGGCCGAGCAGGTGGTACGCGAGGCCGAGGTGCGCGCCGTCGGGTTCTCGGCCCCGGTGGGCGATCTCCGCCGTCTCTCTCAGCTGGGGGCGGGGGTGACGGGGGCGCTCTCCGCTCTGTTGGCAGCGATTGTGTACGGAGGCTTAGGGCTGTCGGAGGCAGACAGAGCCCGCGCCCGGTATCGCTCCTTGCTCGTCGAGGCGTCGTCGGCCGATTTCGGTGGGGCCCGCCACATCCGGATGGCCAGCATCGCGGACCTCGCTCGTCTTGCCGAGAGGGACGGACAGGTCATGTGCGAGTTGGTGGAGGCGGGGCGTGATCTCTTCTTCGTGCACTACGGCCAGGTAGTGTACACGTACGAGGTGCCTCGCGTGTCGCAGAGGAGCTAGGCTGTGCTCCGGCGTCTGGCGGCCGTCCTGCTGTTCGTGATGGCCATGACCGCAGTCACGGCATCGGCCGCCTCGCTTGCGGTGAATGGCGGCTGCATCCAGGCGTTCGTCATTGATGTGACGGTACAGCTGCCTACCGCGACATCCACTCCTGCATGCACTCCCACCGCCACACCCGAACCCACCGCCATCGCCGCCGACCTCGACCTCAAGCCCGAGTCGCTGGAGAAGAAGAGCCAGGGCTCCCCCGTCACCGCCTTCATCGAGCTCCCGCCAGAGCACGACGTGGCCCAGATAGACGTGACCACCCTCCTTCTCTGCCTCCAGGAGCCCTTCGCTGGCGGATGTGTGCCTCCCGACGGTCTTCCCGGCGGGGGCAAGCCTAAGGTGGGCGACGCCGACAAGGACGGCATCCCCGACCTCAAGGTCACCTTCGACCGGGCGGCGGTGATCGGCCTGGTGGCGGACATCCAACCTCCGGCGGACGTCGTCTTCACCGTCTCGGGGCTGGTGGACGGCCGGCCCTTCGCCGGCAGGGACACGGTCAGGCTCGTCGATCCCGAGGCCGGCGCAGCGCCGGAGCTCGACACCGCCCCCACTGCCACGGTCGCAGCCACACCCACGCCGACGCCGGTGCCCACCGCCACCCCCACGCCCACGCGTGAGGCCACCGAGACGGCGGCGCCCGAAGGGACTGCCGAGCCTGCCCCGGCCTCCCCGACGGTCGGCATCACTGACACCGCCGTGCCGACGCCGCAGGAGGTCGAGCCCACCGTGCCGGCGCCCCTGCCCGACCTGAGGCCCTCCCGGGCCTTCGTCCGCCCTCTGGAGGCGCAGGCTGAAGGGTGGGAGGTGGACCTGGAGCTGACGATCGCCAACGGCGGTCCAGGCGCTGCCGTCGGATTCGGGGTGGCGGTGTACTTCGACCTGGCCCAGCCCCCCGCGCCCTCGGACGCGCCCTCGGCCTACTGGCTGGTGCCTGGGCTGGAGGCCGGTGCGCGGGCCCGGCTGGTACTGCACGGCGACTCCGACGCCGGGGCCACTGCGCTCCTACCGGAGGATGGGGGGCAAGTGCTGCTGGCGCCCGGGAGTCACACGATCTGGGTGCTGGTCAACGCCCCGTGGCTCGAAGTGGAGGAGATAGAGGAGGTCAGCCGGGGCAATAACCTGCTCGGTCCGCTGACGTTCGAACTCCTGCCCCTTCCCGCCGGCGCCCAGTCTCCGCCCACAGCCACGGTCGCGCCTACCGCGACCGAGACGCTGCCCGCTCCCACGGCCACCGAGCCGGCGGAGGTTCCCACCGAGGAGCCGACGGCTACGGCGACGCTCGAGCCGACGCCTACCGAGCCAGTGCTGGCAACGGACACGCCCGTGACCGAGCCGACCTCCGCCGAGACGGCGACGGCGACCCAGACACCGGTTGCCGATTGGGAGACGCCCACACCCACTCCCGGGGAGGCGCCGCCCCTGCCTACTCCGACCGCCACGACGGTGCCCTCGCCCACGCCGGAGCCGGTGCCCACGGTGGAGCCGACGGCGACGCCCGAGGCCACGGCCACGCCCGTCCCGACGGCCACTCCGGCGCCCGAGCCGCCTTCCGCGACGCCGACCTCCACGCCGATGCCCACCCAAGCGGCCTCGCCCACGCCCACCGGGACCCCCACGCCCACTGCGGTCCCGTCGACGGACACCCCTGTGCCGCCCACGCCTACCCTGGTTCCACCCTCTGATACACCGGTGCCACCCACTGAGACGCCGGTGCCTCCGACGCCCACGCCGGTACCCCCGACCGAGACGCCGGCCCCACCGACGCCTACGCCCGAGCCGCCCACACCCACACCCGAGCCGCCGACGCCTACTCCGGTGCCGCCCACACCCACACCCGAGCCGCCGACGCCTACTCCGGTGCCGCCGACAGATACGCCCGTGCCTCTCACTCCGACGCCCGAGCCACCGACCCCGACCGCCGACCCGGTCACTGGAGACGATGGCGATCAGGGCTGATCCGTGGGCGAGCGCGTGTGATACGGATGCGGGTGGCGGTTCCTCGCACGGGCGCCGCGCGGGCACCGCACGGGGTAGGCCCGCGTGCTAGATCCTGCGAAGCCGGCCTTCGCTGGCTGACTCGTGAGCCCGCCGGAGGGCGGGCTTGGCCTAGGTAGCCGGAGGGTTCACCCTCCGGTATGCTTTCTTTCTTTCACGCGTCCTTCGCACGTCCCCACCCTTCGGCACCGGATGGGTCCCGACACGCCCCTCGGTCCCCGGCACGACGCCGATCCGCCCGGTTGCTCCAGTCGGCGGATATGCCAGCGCTCGCTAGCGCCGCCGGCGGAGTACGTGTAACCTTGGGTTGGGTGACCGCAGGCAGGGCCACGGGGACACGGGATCCATTCTGGCGCGCGGGAGTGTGTGGTGATGAGGCGCAGTGGTGGAGTGAGCGCGATCGTTAGGTGGTTGGTGTGGGTGGCGCTCTTCTGGGCGCTAGCGCTGATGGGGCCGGTGTCGGCCGCGGCACAGGAGGTGGCCACCATCAGCCTGGAGCCGGCTCAGATCCGCATCGGAGTGGGCGAGGAGGTCACCCTACAGGTGGTAGTGCGTGGGGCCACCAACCTGTATGCTCTGGAGATGCAGGCTGAGTTCGATGCCAGACTGCTGGAGGTCCTGGACGATGACCCCGCCCAAGAAGGAGTGCAAGCCACTTTCGTGGGTGGCTTCCTGGAGCCCGACATCGTCCTGAACAACGAAGCGGACAACGAACGGGGGTTCGTAGCTCTGGCTTTCACCCAGGAGGCACCTCGGGAGGGGGCCAGCGGAGAAGGGGTGCTGGCCACCTTCAGGGTCAGGGGGAAGGCAGAGGGCGAGGTACCGGTCAAGGTGAGCTCGGTCATCCTGTTCGACGCCGAGCTGGCCCGTGCTCCCGCCCGCACCCGAATGGCGACGGTGTACGTGGGCGATGTGCCGGCGCCGCCGGAGGCCTCGGCTACCCCCACGACTGAGCTCGCCGAGCCCACGCCCACCGCCACTCTCGAACCGACTCCCACCGAGGTGCCCACCGAGCCGGCTACTGCCACCCCACCACCCGAGCCGACGGCTACCCTCGACGTGGGCACCGAGAGCGCAGCCTCCCAGGAAGACACCGTCACCCCAGAGGGCCAGCCTTCAGAGAGCGGCACCTGGTCTCAGTCTCCCCTATCCCCGCCGACCCGGGAGGCCGGCGTCGTCGCCATGTCGGACTCGCCCATCGGCACGCCTACGCTCATGCCCGCTAGGGCCACCCCCCTCACGGCTACCCCCGTACCCGAGACCATCCGAGGAAGCGCAGATGGAGCCACGGCAACCCACACCCCGGTGAAGCAGGCGCTGGCGGCGGAGGGCACGCCCGCGTCGACGGGTGCGCCGGCGCGTGTTGATGCGGGCGCCAGCCCCGCCGAATCGGGCTTCTTCGGGTCCATGTGGTTCATCGTGGCCGTGGTGGGAGTGCTGATCGCCGGGTTCGGCCTGCTGATAGTGCTGCCCCGAGGCCGTCGCGGCCGAGCCTAGAGCGGGGCCTGGCGGGACCTAACCCCTTCCCAAGGAGGTACTGGCACACTGCTCGCACACTTGTGCCGGCTACCTGCCTGCAATGGCAGTGTAGGCCTAATCCTGCCCCAGAGGGGGCGCCGGCAGGGTGCATGAGGCGTCGGATGGCGGGGCGGACCCGGGCAGCAACGAGGCCGGCTCGGCGCGGGACGCCAGGCGTCTGCAGGCCCGGGACTCCTGGGGTCCTAACGTGGGGCTAGGGCCTTCTCAAAGTCGTGCCAGCGTTGGGCGAGCTGCCATCTGGCGCGGGCCAGGAACCACCACCGGCCAGCCAGCAGGCAGGGAACAGAGGCGATGCAGCGTCCGACAGCGCCCAGCCTGGCTCCGACAGTCACCTCTGGTGGCCTCCCCCAGGACTTCGACAGCGCCCTGGCCGTAGGGGCGAACCTCGTGTTCGCCCGCAGTATTCTCCGATAGCCATCCCCGGTGGCCTGCCACAGGACTTTGCGAAAGCCCCAAACGTAGGGCGAGACGCAGTTGCGGGCTTGTGATTCTGTGATACAATCTGTGAGGTCTTCCCCGCCAAGAGAAACGAAGGAGGGCAATGGTGACCCCCAATACCGCCTTTCTCGTCGTCTTCGTGTTGGTGGCCATCTTGTTTCCCTTTCTTGCCTTCAGTGTAGCTTACTTCCTCAGGCCGAAGCGTCCCACTAGGGAGAAGGCCACCACCTACGAGAGTGGCATGACACCTCGGGGGCAGGCTTGGGTTCGCTTCCGGGCGCAGTACTACATCTACGCTTTCCTCTTCGTTCTCTTCGATGTGGAGACGATGTTCCTCTATCCGTGGGCAGTGGCCTACAACCGCCTGGGGCTTTTCGCTCTCCTGGAGGGGTTCGTCTTCGTCGGCATACTGGCCTTCGGCCTGGCCTATGCCTGGGCCAAGGGCGACTTGCGGTGGGTGTAACGGGAAAGGGCACAGCCATGTCGGATCGGGAGCTGCATCACACCCTGACGGTTCCGGAGACGCTGGTCCCCGAGGACTGGCGACGCAACGTGCTGCTGACTACTGTGGACGCGGCCTACAATTGGGCTCGCCGCCGTTCCATGTGGCCGCTCACGTTCGGCCTCGCTTGCTGCGCCCTCGAGATGATTGCCGCGGGAGCGTCGCGCTACGACTACGGGCGGTTGGGAATGGACATTCCCTTCGCTTCCCCCAGGCAGGCGGACCTGCTGATACTGAGCGGCACCATCACCCACAAGATGGCGCCTCAGGTGCTGCGCATCTGGAATCAGATGCCGGAGCCCAAGTACGCTATCGCCATGGGCACCTGCACCGTGGCTGGAGGCACCTTCAAGTCGTACGCCGTGGTGCAGGGCGCCAGCGACCTCATCCCGGTGGACATCTACCTTCCGGGCTGCCCCCCTCGGCCGGAGGCGCTGATCTACGCCTTCACCAAGCTCCACGAGATGGTGGGGCAGCAGTCGGTCAGGACGGTGTCTTGGTACCGGAAGGAGGAGCAGGCTTGAACCACGAGCAGACGCTCGACATGCTCCGCGAGCGCTTCCCTGAGGGAGTGCTGGAGCACCCGGAGGGCATTGATTTCACCCTGATTCTGGACCGGGGCCACCTGGTGGAGGTGGCCCGGTTCCTGCGCGACGAGCGGGGGTACGATCTGTTGTCCAACCTGACGGCGGTGGACCGGCCCGAGTGCTTCGAAGTCGTCTACCATCTCTACTCCACCGCCGATCCCGGGCCCCCTCTGGCCCTCAAGGTGCGATTGGAGGACAAGGCAGATCCGCGTCTGCCCTCGGTGACGGGGGTGTGGGAGGGCGCCAACTTCCAGGAGCGGGAGGTCTACGACCTGTTCGGCGTCGTGTTTGAGGGGCATCCCAAGTTGGAGCGGATCCTGCTCTGGGAGGGCTTCCCCGGTCACCCGCTCCGCAAGGACTTCGTGAACCGCACTTACTCCTTCGAGGAGATGCGGCTCACCCTTCCACCAGAGGAGCAGCGGTGAGGAGCGTGTCATGGCTGCCATAGCCGAACCGAGGCGCCTAGATACCGAGACCGTAACCATTAACATCGGGCCGCACCACCCTAGCACTCACGGCATCTTCCGCATGCTGGTGACGCTGGACGGTGAGACGGTAGTGGACCTGGAGCCCAAGATGGGCTACCTCCACCGGGGCATCGAGAAGCTGATGGAGGAGCGCACCTACATCCAGTCCATGCCCCTCGTGGACCGGCTCGACTACGTGTGCCCGATGACCAACGAGCAAGCCTTCTGTGTGGCCATAGAGAAGCTGGCCCAGCTCGAGGTCCCGGAGCGGGCCGAGTACATTCGAGTCATGATGGCCGAGCTGACGCGGATCATGAGCCACATGATGGCGGTGGGCTTCCTCTGGAACGAGCTGGGCGCCACCTTTACCCCCATGATCTACGCGTACCGTCAGCGGGAGTTCCTCCAGGACCTGTTCGAGATGGCCTCCGGCGCCCGGATGTTCCATAACTACATCCGGCCGGGCGGGGTGGTGGCCGATCTGCCCAGCGGTTGGACGGAACGCGCAGCGAAGACGGTGGACTCGCTGTCTCGGTTCCTGGACGAGTTCAGCACCCTTACGGCGGAGAACGAGATCTTCCTGGCCCGCACCGTGGATGTGGGGGTACTGCCCCCGGACGTGGCTGTCAACTGCAGCGTCACCGGACCGGTGCTGAGGGCCAGCGGAGTGCCTTACGACGTGCGTCGGGTGGAACCCTACAGCATCTACGATCGCTTCGAGTGGGAAGTGCCGACGCAGCCGCACGGGGATACCTACGACCGCTATCGCCAGTACCAGGCCGAGATGCAGCAGAGCCTTTCCATAGTGCGGCAGGCGCTGGCCGGCCTCCCCGAAGGCCCGGTGATGGATGACAAGGCGCGCCGCCTCCGTCCGCCCGCGGGAGAGGCCTACGGTCGCATCGAGTCTCCCAAGGGGGACCTAGGCTTCTTCATCGTGAGCGAGGGTGGGGCGGAGCCCTACCGCTGCCGGGTGCGGAGCACCGCCCAGATCAACTTGACGGCGCTGAGGCACATGGTCATTGGCCATACCTTGCAGGACCTGGTGATCATCTTCGGCAGCCTCAACCCCACCGTCGCCGACATAGACCGCTAGCGAGGAGTCTGCATGGGCTTCCTGGATACGCTCCCGATAACGATCATGGAGTGGCTGCGGACGACTCTGAGTCAGTTCCTCCCTTTGTGGGGGGTGGAGCTGGTGGTGGCGTTGCTCAAGGTGGTGCTGGTGCTGGTGCTGGCCATCATGCCGGTCATTGTGCTCACCTGGATGGAGCGCAAGGTATTGGCCCGCAGCCAGGACCGCTTTGGGCCCAATGTGGCTGGCCCCTATGGGCTGATCGTGGCCTTTGCCGACGCCATCAAGATCCTCACCAAGGAGGACGTGACGCCGGCCGCTGCCGATCGCCGCGTGTTCAAGCTGGCGCCGGCGGTGGTCATCATCCCCACGCTTCTGGTGTTCACCATCATACCGGTGGGGCGCGGCCTGGTGGCGGCGGACCTCAACGTGGGCATCCTCTTCGCCGTGGCGGTGGCTTCCATCAACATCATCGCCGTGCTGGCGGCCACCTGGTCCTCCGGCAACAAGTACTCCCTGATAGCCACTTTCCGGTCGGTGGCTCAGCTTATCAGTTATGAGATCCCCATGGCCTTCTCCATCCTCGCGGTGGTCCTGGCCAGCGGGGGCCTGAGCACTGTGACCATCGTGGAGTCCCAGACCATCCCCTATGCCATAGTGATGCCGGTGGCGGCCGCCATCTACTTCCTGGCGGCGCTGGCAGAGGCGAACCGTTCGCCCTTCGACTTGCTGATGGGCGAGTCCGAGATCGTGGCCGGCTTCAACCTGGAGTACTCCGGCATGCGCTTCGCCATGTTCTACATCGGCGAGTACGCCCACATATTCATCGTGGGAGCACTAACGGCCACGCTGTTCCTGGGAGGCTACCGCGGTCCCATCCTTCCGGGGTACATCTGGTTCTTCGTAAAGAGCTTCGCCGTGGTGTTCGTGGTCCTGTGGATCAGGGCCACCTGGCCCCGCATGCGCATCGACCAGCTGTTGGATTTCGCCTGGAAGCTGCTCATCCCCATCAGCCTGGCCCATCTCATGCTGGTAGCGCTCATGTACAAGATCGCCGGCGGGGGGGTGGTGGCTTCTCTGCTGACGCTGGCGGGGAACGTGGTTCTGCTGGCGGTCGTGGCCGCCTCGCTGGTGTGGCGAGCGCGCCAGAGCTCATCGCGGCGCATCAGAGCGCTGGTCCTGGGGGAGGTCTGACATGCTGGGACGCGGAATGCTGAAGGGCCTGTGGGTGACCCTCCAGCACATGATCTCTTCCTACACCAAGGGACCGCGCCGGTTCCCCCAGCGGTACCTGCGCCAAAGCGAGCTGGACCGGCCGGACCCTGACACTCAGGGCATGCTGACCCTGCAGTACCCTTTCGAGCGGTACAAGATGTGGCCTCGTTTCCGGGGGGTGCTGGTGCAACTGCGGGACCCCGAGACCGGGCAGCCCCGCTGCACCGCCTGCATGGCGTGCGAGCGGGCCTGTCCCCACGGGGTGATCAGCATTGTGGCCGAGGGTAGGGGCCGGGAGCGCAAGCCCAAGGCCTACACGTACGAGCTAGGGCGGTGCATCTTCTGTCGGCTCTGCGTGGAGGCGTGCCGGTTCGACGCTATCGAGATGAGCCAGATATACGAGTTCACCAGCACCACCAAAGACCAGACACTGGACCTGAAGGATCTCCTGGAGTTGGGCGACAGGAGCGGCATTCGGCACACCGGAGAGGCTTGGGGTTAAGGGGGGTCCATGGCCAAGGTCATCTTCTTGGTGGTGAGCACGATCACCGTGTTGGCCGCTCTGGCGGTCGTGAGCTTGCCCAACGTCTTTCACGCGGCGCTGGGGTTGGTGCTGGCCCTCCTGGGCATCGCCGGGCTGTATGCCCTGTTGGGCGCCGGGTACGTGGCCGTGGTGCAGGTTTTGATCTACGTGGGGGCGGTGTCGGTTCTCATCATTCTGGCCATCATGGTGAGCGAGCGGCCCATGCAACAGAGCCCCGCGGAAGCCTTCCTGCCCCAGCGGGGGCTGACGGCGCTGGTGTCGGCCGTGCTGTTTGTCCTCCTGGTGAGTGTCGCCCTCAGTACGGCGTGGCCGGTGGTGGCAGCGGCACCGCCAATGGACATGGTGGCCCGGCTGGGCGAGGCCCTGGTGGAGCGCTACCTGCTGCCTTTCGAGGTGGCGTCCGTGGTGCTGCTGATCTCGCTCGTCGGCGCGGTGTACATAGCCCGGGAGCCCTAGACTGGTCGCCGAGGTGGGTCCATGCAAGACATCGTAGGCGAAGTACCCCTGACGTGGTACCTGGTGGTGGCAGCAGCGCTCTTCTGCATCGGCCTGTACGGGGTGCTCTCGAGACGCAACGCGGTCACCATCCTGATGGGGGTGGAGCTCATCCTCAATGCGGCCAACCTCAACTTCATCGCTTTCTGGCGCCACATCGGCCCGGAACGGTTCGACGGCGTGGTCTTCGCCCTGATCGTCATGACGGTAGCGGCGTGCGAGGCCGCAGTGGGCCTGGCGCTCATCATCGCCATCTACCGCTCTCGACGGTCGGTGGACTTGAGCGACGCTGATCTGCTTCAGGGCTGATCGGTGCACGCGAGGAGGCTGGAGAGACCCTGATGCACAACCTGGTCTGGCTCGTCCCCCTGTTGCCGCTGGCCGCCTTCGCCGCCATCTCGTTGGGGTTGTGGCGTGACCGCCGGGTCACTACCTGGGCCGCCTGGGTAGCCATCGGCGTGTCCTGGCTGATCGCGTGGGCTATCTTCGTGGGCACTTGGGGGGAGCCCCATCTAGCAGAGCAGCCCCATCGGGTGGTGCTCTACTCCGTCCCTACCGGCACTGAAGCCCTCGAACTCGGCTTCATGGTGGACCCGCTCACCGGCATCATGCTGTTCATGGTGCCCTTCCTGTGCCTGCTCATCTTCGTCTACTCGCGCGGCTACATGGATGGCGACCCCCGGTACAGCCGGTACTTCGCTTACGTGTCCCTATTTGCTACCGGCATGCTGGGGCTGATCGTCTCTGACAACCTCCTGTTCCTGTTTATCTTCTGGGAGGTCATGGGCCTCTGTTCGTACCTCCTGATCGGCTTCTGGTTCGAGAGGGAGAGCGTCTATCGGGCGGGGCTTAAGGCCTTCCTCACCACGCGGGTGGGCGACACGCTGCTTCTGTTCGGGCTGCTGCTGCTGTACAGCCGTACGGGCACCCTGAACTTCTCCCGCATCTTCACGGAAGAGACCCTGGGAGCCCTGGCGGCCGATACCATGACCCTGCCCCTACTGGGGACCCTCCCCGTGGCTGCGGTCATCAGCCTGCTAGCGTTCGGCGGGGCGGTAGGTAAGTCGGCCCAGTTCCCCCTACACGTGTGGCTTCCCGATGCGATGGAGGGCCCCACCCCGGTCAGCGCATTGATCCACGCCGCCACCATGGTGTCGGCGGGCGTGTACCTGGTGGCGCGGATGTTCCCCCTCTACGTGGCATCGGGAGCCGATAACGCGGCGATGGGAGTAGTGGCCTTCATCGGCGCCTTCACCGCCCTATTCGCCGCCACCATCGCCGTGGCCCAGAACGACGTGAAGCGTGTGCTGGCCTTCTCCACCATCAGCCAGCTGGGATACATGATGGCCGCCCTCGGCATCGGCGCCTACGTGGCTGGGGTCTTCCACCTCATCACTCACGCCTTCTTCAAGGCCCTGCTGTTCCTGGCCTCGGGCGCGGTGATCGCGGGCGCGCACCACGAGCAGGACATGATGAACTTGGGCGGGCTGCGCCGGCGCATGCCCATCACCTTCTGGACCTTCCTGGCGGGCACTCTGGCTCTGGCGGGAGTCTTCCCTTGGGCCGGCTTTTGGAGCAAGGACGAGATCCTGGCCGAGGCGTTCCACGGGGGCCGGTGGGCGGTGTACCTTACCCTCACTGTCGCGGCCCTGCTCACTGCGTTCTACATGGGCCGCCAGGTCAGCCTGACTTTCCTTGGGCACCCGCGCGGCCACCAGGCGGAGGAGGCGCACGAGGTCACTCCATTCATGTGGGGCCCTCTGGCCATTCTGGGAGTGGCGGTCACCTTCCTCGGGCTCATGGGGGTCCCGGCGGACTTCCCCGTGCTCGGGCCTCTGCTGGGCGAGAACCCCTTCCATCACTACGTGGGGGCCATGCTGGAGCTGACCGGGACGCACGCCGAGGCCCTGCCCGTGAACTGGACGGTACTGGGGCTCTCTCTGGCGCTAGGGGTGGGTGGGCTGGTACTGGGGTGGCTGGTCTACGGCCTCCGGCCGCTGGAGGCGGGCCAGCCGGACCCTCTCCGTCGCGCCCTGGGTCCTGTCTACCCGGTTCTGGAGAACCGCTACTACATAGATGAGCTCTACCACGCTACCCTGGTCCGGGGAGTGATACGGCTGTCGGCCCTGTGCGCTTCGTTCGACGCTCGTTGGGCCATAGATCCGCTGGTGAACGCGGTGGGCCGCGGGGTGGCGGCGTTGTCGGAGGCCGTGGCCGGTTTCGACTTCCGGGTGGTAGATGGCGCGGTGGATGGGACGGGGCGAGTGATCAGAGCGGCCGGTCGCTCTCTCCGCCAGGTGCAGACCGGCAAGGTTCAGGACTACTTGTTGGTGATCGCCACCACGCTGTTGCTTCTGCTCGCGGTGTTCCTGTACCTCTAGGATGAGCGGGCGACCGGCTATCAGACAAGGTGAGGCAAGGAGGAAGCGTAGATGGGGTTCCCGATTCTCTCGCTGGTGACGTTCCTGCCCCTGCTGGGCGCGTTGATGGTGCTACTGCTGCCGGCGGAGAACACCCGCTCCATCAAGCAGATCTCGGTGGGAACGGCCGTGGTGGGCCTTGGCCTGGGCACCATCGTTTGGAGCGCCTATGACCGGGCCGCCGGCGGCTTACAGTTCGTGGAGATGGCGCAATGGATCCCCAGCATTGACGTCCATTACCACATGGGCGCTGACGGGTTGAGCGTGCCACTGATCTTCCTCACTACGCTACTGACGCCTTTGGCGCTGCTCTACTCGGCCTACACCATCAACACGCGGGTGAAGGAGTTCTTCCTCCTCTTCCTGGTGCTCGAGACGGGCATGCTGGGCGTGTTCTGCGCTCTGGACCTGGTGCTGTTCTACGTGTTCTGGGAGCTGGGCCTGGTGCCCATGTACTTCCTCATCGGCCTGTGGGGAGGCGAGCGCCGGGAGTACGCCGCCATCAAGTTCTTCCTCTACACCCTGGCCGGCAGCGTGGCCATGTTGCTCGGGTTGCTGTACCTGTACTTCACCACCGGCACGTTCAGCATCCCGGAGGTGGCCGCCACCTTCGAGAGCGTCCGCCCGTTCTCGGCCAACCGGGGGATCGTGAGCCTGGTGTTCTGGGCCATCTTCCTGGCGTTCGCCATCAAGCTTCCGCTCTGGCCCTTCCATACCTGGCTGCCCGATGCTCACACCGAAGCTCCCACCGCCGGAAGCGTCATCCTGGCGGGTGTGCTCCTGAAGCTGGGCGGGTACGGGTTTCTGCGCATTCTGCTGCCGGTGTTCCCCACGGCCTTCCGCTATTGGGCTCCGCTAGTGGCGGCCCTGGCCGTGGTCAGCATCGTGTACGGGGCTCTGGTCTGTATCGCTCAGTGGGACCTGAAGCGCCTGATCGCCTACTCGTCCGTCTCTCACATGGGCTACGTCATGCTCGGAGTAGCCGCCGGGGCCGCGGGGCTGGGCATGCAGGGGCGAGAGACTAGCGTGGCCATCGCCTTCAACGGGGCGGCCATGCAGATGTTCAACCACGGAGTGATAACCGGCGCGCTGTTTCTTCTGGTGGGTGTGATCTATGAGCGGGCGCACACACGGGACCTGAGGGCGTTTGGGGGCCTGGGCGCCATCCTGCCCTACTTCTTCGGCTTCATGCTGGTGGCTGGCTTCGCTTCGCTGGGCCTGCCGGGTCTGGCGGGTTTCTGGGCCGAGCTGTTCGTCTTCCGCGGCGCCCTGGCTATCATGCCCGTGTTCGCCATCGTCGGCGGGTTGGGCATCGTCTTCACGGCGGCGTACATCCTGTGGAAGGTGATGCAGAATCTGTTCTTCGGCAGCCTGGACGAACGCTGGCGATCGTTGCCGGACATGTATGCCTGGGAAGTGGTGTCGCTGGCGCCGCTGCTAGCCTTCATGTTCTTCTTCGGGGTGTACCCGACTCCGCTCGTGGACCTGTTCAACACGGCCACCACCGCTCTAGCGAACCTCCTGTAGGGGCAGCAACATGGGCGCGCTGACGACACTAGGGCTGCTCTCACCGGAACTGCTGGTGCTCGTGGGGGCACTGGTGATCCTAACACTCGACCTCGTCTGGAAAGATGACAGGCGGGAGTTACTGCCATATCTGGCCCTGGCGGTGGTCGTCAGCGCGGCCGTGGCCGCCCTGGCGCTGTTCGGTCAGAACGATTCTCTCTTCAGCGACATGATGGTGGTGGACGACTTCGCCCTGTTCTTCAAGCTGGTAGCCTTGGGCTCAGCGGCTTTGGTGACCCTGGGCGCGCGGCGCCACATCGCCGAGCGGGCGCTGCGCACGGGCGAGTTCTACGTGCTGCTGCTCTCGGCGACGCTGGCTTCTATGCTGGCGACGGCGGCTACCGACCTGATCAGCCTCTATTTGGCCTTCGAGTTCCTTAGCCTGGCCAGCTACGTGCTGGTTAGCTACATCAGAGGCAGCGACCTCTCGGTAGAGGGCGGGGTCAAGTACTTTCTCTATGGAGCGGTGGCATCGGCGGTGATGCTGTATGGCATGAGCTTCCTCTACGGGGCCGCCCGAACCACCAGTCTGGCTGGGATCGCGGGGGCGCTCAGGGGATCCGGGCCGTCGCTGGCCTGGCTGGCCATTCCCGTGAGCATCCTCCTGCTAGCTGGCTTTAGCTTCAAGATCGCGATCGCTCCCTTTCACCAATGGGCTCCGGATGCCTACCAGGGGGCGCCCACTCCGGTGACGGCCTACCTGTCGGTGGCCTCCAAGATGACCGGGTTTGCCGTGCTGATGCGGGTCATGGTGGTAGCCATGGGCGATCTCCAGCCGACGTGGGCTCGCGTGCTGGGGGCGTTCGCCATCGTGAGCATGGTCCTGGGTAACCTGGTGGCGCTCCACCAGCGGGACATCAAACGCATGATGGCCTACTCCAGCATCGCCCATGCCGGCTATATCATGGTCGGGTTTGTCACCTACTCGCTCGACCCGTCTGGGTTCACCGGGCTCAACGGCGTGCTACTCTACGCCATGGTGTACCTGTTCACCAACGTCGGCCTCTTTCTGGGCGTCATTGCCTTCGAGGACGCTACTGACTCGACCGCCATCTCCGACTACGCCGGTCTGCTGCGGCGCTCGCCCTTCCTGGCTGCCGTGCTCGCCTACTTCCTCTTCTCCCTCACCGGCATTCCATTCACCGGGGGCATGTTCGCCAAGCTCTTCGTCTTCGCTCCGGCCGTCCAGGCGGGCCCCTTCGGAGTCCTGTTGGCGGCAGTCGGGGTGGCAACCAGCGTGGTGGCAGCGTTCTACTACCTGAACGTAGTGCGCCACATGTTCTTCCTCCCCGGCGGGGAGGGCAGCACGCAGGTGGTGGTGAGCGGGAGCGTGCGGACAGGCATGGTCCTGGCGGCCGTAGTCACTTTGGCCATCGGCGTGTATCCTCAGCCTCTGGTGGACCTGGCCTCGCGGTCGGTCTTGATACTGGGGCTGATGCGCTGATCGCCGGAGGAGACGGAGCTGGCCGGGCGCAGGCCACTGAGGCCTGCGCCTTTCTCGTGAGGCGCTCGGCGCCGGATGCGGGACCGAGTGCCGCTTGGCCGGATCAAGGGCGCGGACGGGCCGGGAAAGGAGCGCGAGTTGGCGTTCTCTTTTGACCTGCTCTGGGCTGAGGCAGGACCTGCAAGCCCTCGGCGGGGCATAGCGCGGACACCGCACGGGACTTTCGCCACCCCTGCTTTCATGCCCGTGGGGACACAGGCCACGGTGAAGGCGATGGCGCCCTGGGATCTGCGGCAGGCAGGGGTCGAGATCGTCCTCGCCAACACCTATCACCTGTACTTGCGCCCGGGCGCGGAAGTCATCGCCAACCTGGGGGGCCTGCACCGGTTCATGGGATGGGACGGGCCCATATTGACCGACAGCGGCGGCTTCCAGGTGTTCAGCCTAGAGCACCTGCGGCAGGTGGACGAAGACGGGGTCCGCTTTCGCTCTCACCTGGACGGCTCCGAGCACTACTTCACTCCCGAACTGGTGATACAGGTGCAGGAGGCGTTGGGGGCGGACATCATCATGTGCCTAGATGAGTGCGCGCCACCTCACGACCGACAGGGGCTGGAGGCGGCGCTAGACCGTACTCACCGATGGGCAGAACGCTGTCGAGAGGCTCAGCGCCGTCCGGATCAGGCTCTGTTTGGCATTGTGCAGGGAGGCATATACCCGGACTTGCGGGAGCGCAGCGCCGACTTCCTCGTGGGTCTCGATTTCCCCGGCTACGCCATAGGCGGGCTGAGCGTGGGGGAGAGCAAGGAGGACATGCACCGCATGCTGGAGGTGACGGTACCCCGGCTACCTGAGGGCCGGCCACGATACCTTATGGGGGTAGGGTCGCCAGAGGATCTATGGGAGTCGGTAGCTCGCGGCATTGACATGTTCGACTGCGTCCTGCCCACTCGCGTGGCGCGCAACGGGGCGGCGTTCACCTGGGAGGGCAGGATCAACCTGCGCAACGCTCAGTACGCTCGCGACCCCTCGCCCCTCATGGACGACTGCGACTGCCTCACTTGCCAGCACTTCTCCCGCGCCTATTTGAGGCACCTGTTCCAGGCGAATGAGATCCTTGGCCTGCACCTGGTGACCGCCCACAACCTCCGGTTCTTCGTCCGGGTCATGGAACGCATCCGGAGCGCCATCGCCCGCAGACGCTTTGGGGAAGCCAGAGCCGAGTTTCTGGGCCGCTACCGAACGGTGGACCAGGACGCGAGAAGGAGCAACCGGGGGACGCGCCGAAGGGAGATGAATGAATGACCATCTGGCAGGCGGCAGTTCTGGGGGCGCTCCAGGGGGCGACCGAGTTTCTTCCCATTAGCAGTTCTGGGCACCTGGTTCTGGTGCCATGGTTGCTGGGGTGGGAGGCCAACAGCTTGTTCTTCGGCGCCGCCGTGCACATGGGTACGCTGGCGGCGGTTCTCGCGTACTTCCGCCAGGACCTGTGGGTCATGGCTAGGGCCTGGGTGAGGACCCTGCGTTATCGCCAAGTAGCCGATCCGTACGGCAGGCTGGCCTGGCTGGTCATCGCCGGCACCATCCCCGCTGCCCTCGCCGGCGTGTTGCTGGAGGACTGGTTCGAGGCCATGTTCTCCAGCCCCTTGCTGGTGTCGGTATTGCTGCTGGTAACCGGCGGGTTCCTGGCCCTGGCCGAACGCCTGAGCCGCGAGCGCAAGGCGGCGGAACAGGCTTCACTGCCGGACGCAGTGATGGTGGGGCTGGCGCAGGCTCTGGCCATAGCTCCCGGCATCTCCCGGTCAGGCGCTACCATCGCCGCCGGCTTGGGCCGGGGGATCAATCGGGCGGAGGCGGCCCGTTTCAGCTTCCTGCTGGCCACTCCCATCATCGCCGGGGCTGGCTTGCTGGAAGTGGCACAGGTGACCCTGGCCGGCGACTTGCCCAGCCTTCTGTTGGGGCTAGTCGGGGGGTTGACGGCGGCCGCCACCGGGTTCGTGGCCATCGGCGCGCTCATACGGTATTTGCGCCAGCGGAGTCTGCTGGCCTTCGCCTGCTACTGCTGGGCCTTCGGTGGGCTATGTCTGGCCATCGTCCTCGTCCGAGGCTGATGGGGCTGCTGCGACTGGGTGCCTCGGCGGTGCTGCTGCTGACGGCGGCCACTGCCGGAGGATGCTCCGCCCCAGGACGTGTGGCCGGCGAGGCGGCGCGGGCAGCAGAGGGCCGGGTGGCGGTATCGGTGCACATGGAAGGTGCCATCGGCGACCTGGCCTGGTGTCTGCCGGCCGAGGAAGTGGCGGGACTGTACTCGGATGATGCTGCACTGGAGAGCCTGGAGCTGGGTTACGTGCAGGCGGCTCTCACCTGGGGGCCTCGCCCTACTGTGGGGGAGGCCATAGTAGTGGCGATCGGGGCGGACGCGTTAGCGTTCATCGTGCACCCCAGCAACCAGATTGGGCCGCTGGACAAGGAGACGATCCGTCGACTTTTCAGCGGCGAAGTGTCCGATTGGTGGAGCTTGGGGCAGTCCTTAGGAGCAGTACGCCTGATCAGCCGGGAGGAAGGATCGGGCGCGCGCCAGATTCTGGAGGAAGTGGTGCTGGAAGGCGGCGGCCTCTCCAGCAGCACGGTCGTTGCGGCGAGCGACGGCGCCGTGCTAGACTACGTGGCCTCTACGCCCGGCGCCATCGGCTATGTGCCGGCCAGCAACCTCCGCGAGGGGGTGCGTGCTCTGACGTTGGAGGGGCGGCGGCCGGAGCCGCAGCGAGTGCGGGAAGGCGACTACCCGTTGATGGTGGGCGTGTGGATCGCCTACGCTGCTGGTGGTCCGGGTGAGGAGTTGGCGCGCTGCTTGACCGGCTCGGTCGGGCTCGAGGAGCTGGCGCGATGGTACGGGCCACCGGAGCTGCTACGCTAAGCCGGGCGCCCAGCCCTCCGGTCTCACGAAGGGATTGCGAGCCTTCTCCAGTCCGATGAGGGTGCCGGGGCCGTGCCCAGGGTAGACGCGGGTGGTGTCGGGCAGGACGAAGAGGCGCTCCTTGATGGAGCGCAGGAGGGTGCGTCCGTCGCCGCCCGGGAGGTCGGCCCTCCCCACGCCCAGCCGGAAGAGCGTGTCGCCGCTGAAGAGGATCTCCTCCTCGGGGTCGTACAAGCAGATGCTGCCGGGGGTATGGCCGGGCGTGTGGATGACTCGGAACGTTGTCCGCCCGACCCGGAGGCGATCTCCGTGGACGATGGTCTTTGGGGGTCTGGGCAGCTGGATCGGTTCGGCCATCCAGATGGGGAAGTCAGGAGGCAGCTCGTCAGTGGGAGTGCCTTCGGGCACCAGGCCGCCTCCCAGGAGGAGGGTCAGGTCGTCGGGGTGGATGAGCACGGTGGCGTCCGTGGCTGTGGCCAGGGATGCCAGCCCGCCGATGTGGTCGAAATGCCCGTGAGTGTTGACCAGGTAGAGAAGCCTCAGGTGCAGCCTCTGGGCGGCCTCCAGGATAGGCTCGGGCCCGCCGGCGGCGTCAACGACCATGCCTTCCCCTTCGGAGCCGTAGACGTAGCAGTTGGTCTCCAGCGGGCCCAGTGACAGGGTTTCGATCATGGGACGGGCGGGGCCTCCCGGCTGAGGTTGCAGCGGCAGCCTCCTGGATGACGCCGATTATACGAGAGATGGTGAATGGTGGCCAGTGGATAGTGGACCGTGGCCAGCGAGACGGCACCTGCACTAGTGCGAGCTCCTGTCCACTGTCGGCTATCCACTAGCCACTCCCAAAGTGTAGGGTGTCGCGATGAGAATGAGTCACCTGTTCGGAACCACGCTGCGGCAGGACCCTGCTGACGCTGAGCTGGTCAGTCATCGGCTCCTGGTGCGGGCGGGGCTCATCCGTGCCATTAGCGCCGGCATCTACTGCTACCTTCCCCTGGCGTATCGGGCCATGCGCAAGATCGAGGAGATCATACGGCAGGAGATGAACGCCATCGGAGGACAAGAGCTGCTCCTGCCGGTGGTGCACCCGGCCGAGCTGTGGAAGGAGAGCGGGCGGTGGTACAGCGTGGGGCCGGAGTTGGTGCGCTTCGAGGATCGAGCCGGACGGGACATGGTGCTGGCCATGACCCACGAGGAGCCGGTGACCGACCTGCTGCGCCGGGAAGTGTCATCGTATCGCCAGCTTCCCATGATGATCTACCAGTTTCAGGTGAAATTCCGTGACGAGCCCAGGCCGCGGGGTGGCCTGGTGCGGGTCCGCGAGTTCACCATGAAGGACGGGTACAGTGCCCATGCCGACTTCGAAGACCTGGACCGCTACTATCCCCAGGTGCGTCAGGCATATGAGAATGCTTTCCGACGCTGCGGGCTGGACGCGGTGTTGGTGGAAGCGGACCCGGGTATGATGGGTGGCACTGCTTCGCACGAGTTCATGGTCCTGAGCGAGGCGGGCGAGGACACTCTCATACACTGCGAGAACTGTGGCTACGCCGCCAATGCCGAGGCCGCCCGTTTCGATAAGGGCACCTCCGATGGCGAGGAGGCACAATCGCTGGAGGAGGTGGCCACTCCCGGCATGAAGACCATCCAGCAAGTGGCAGACTTCCTGGGAGTGCCCACCAGCCGCACGGCCAAGGCAGTGTTCTACGTGGATCAGGACGGCAGGATCGTCTTCGCCGTGATCCGAGGTGACCTGGACGTCAACGAGGTGAAGCTGGCCAACGTGCTGCGAGCCACGACTCTGCGGCCCGCTACCGACGAGGAGCTCATAGCTGCCGGGATCGTGCCCGGCTACGCCTCTCCCATCGGCGTGAATGGCGTCCGGGTAGTGGTGGACGACTCGGTGGCGCAGGCAGCCAACCTGGTCGCGGGAGCCAACCGGGAGGGCTACCACCTCCGCAACGTCAACTACCCCAGGGACTTCCAGGCGGACCTGGTGGCCGACATTGCCCTGGCGCGGCACGGCGACGTCTGCAGCACCTGCGGGAGCCTGTTGGCCGATCAGAGAGGCATCGAGCTGGGACACATCTTCAAGCTGGGCACCAAGTACAGCGAGGCCATGGGCGCCACGTACTTGGATGCTGAGGGGCGAGAGAGGCCCATCGTCATGGGGTGCTACGGCATTGGCATCGGGCGGCTATTGGCGGCTGCCATTGAACAGCACCACGACGACAAAGGGATCATCTGGCCGCCATCCATCGCGCCCTGTCAGGTGCATGTGGTGGGGCTCAACCTCGACCGGGAGGAGGTGTCCGAGGCTGCTGAGGACGTCTACCGCCGGGTCAGGACTCGATGGGATGCTCTGCTCGACGATCGGACCGAGCCCAGCGCCGGAGTGAAGTTCAACGACGCCGACCTGCTCGGCTTTCCGGTGCGGGTCACTGTGAGCTCGCGGAGCCTGAGAGCCGGCGGGGTGGAGATCAAGGCGCGCTGGGGTACCGAGGCGAAGGTGGTCCCTCTGCAGGAGTTGGAGACCGCCGTCGAGGAGGCGTTGCAGACCTGGCCGGGGACGCGATAGCGCCATCGCGGGAGGACATGATATGAGGGTGGCGGTTATCTCGGACGTTCACGACAACATCTGGAAGTTGGCTGGGGTGCTGGACAACATCCGCGAAGATGGGGCCCGGGCTCTGGTGGTGTGCGGCGACCTGTGCGCCCCCTTCAGCCTGCAGTCCATGGCCGAGGGGTTCAGCGGGCCGGTACACGTGGTCTTCGGCAACAACGACGGAGACCAGTTCTTGCTCTCTCGCGTGGCCGCCCGGCACGAGCACGTGACGCTGCACGGCGTCTATGCTGAGCTCAGCCTGGATGGACGGCTGGTGGCGGTCACTCACTACGAGGACATCGGCAGGCGGCTGACTGCTTCAGGGGCCTTCGCCGCGGTGTTCTACGGACACTCTCACCGATCGGAGTTGGTGCGCCGGGGCGAGTGCGTGGGGCTAAACCCGGGGGAGGTGATGGGGAGGCTGGGCCGGTCCACCTATGGGCTGTACGACACCGAGAGCGGGCAAGCAAGCATCCACGACCTGAGGCCCTGAGGACGCGCCGCAGACGGAGGGTGGTATGGGAGGTGCCGGGAGGGCAATGAGGGTGCGGCATAAAATGGCCGGGCTGCGCCTGCGGGCCTTGCGGGAGCGGTTCGATCTGAGCCTGGAGGAAACGGGACAGGCTCTTGGCCTGAGTGCCGAAGAGGTGCTGGACCGCGAGCTAGGGGCCGAGCCACTCCAGGTGGGCGACCTCTGGCGGCTTTGTCACTACCTCGGAGTGCTGCCGGCCGATGCCTACGCCATACAGGCTGAGCCGGGCGGCCGCCCCCTGGACGGGCCGATGCTGCGAATACGGCGCAAGCTGCTGGGTGCTGCCCTGGCGGAGCGACGCCAGGAGCGAGGCTTGTCGAGGGCAGAGGCGGCGGAGCAAGCCGGGCTATCGGAGGGATGGCTCCGAGGGGTGGAGTTGGGGCAGGCGGAACTCGACCTGGCGCAGCTGGAGCTCCTGGCCTGGCTCTACAGGTGCCGTCCGGAGACCGTTCTGGGAACGGAGAAGGCGGACGAAGGTCGCAAGCGGCCGCAACCGCCGGCCGAACTGCCCTCCAATGCCCTGGCCACCGACGTGGCCGAGTTTCTGCGCCGCCCAGACGCAGAACGGTACGTGCGGGCGGCGATGGCGCTCAGCGTGCTGGAGGCCCCGGCTCTGGCCGCCCTCGAGGATGCCCTGCTGTTCCTGAGGGGCTCTGCCTAGGGTATGGAACCTCGCAGGCGGTCGCGCCGTCGCGCTCGCTCTCGGGCGGCCAGAGCGCCCTCTAGAGGCGCCAACCACTTCCCCTCGTCGTCTGGCAGGGCCCGAATGATCTGCGGGCCGCCCGGGCGCACCCGGGAGAGGGCATCCGCCTCAGCAGCGGGGTCCACCAGGATCAGGTGAGGTACGTCGGGATAGGCCTGGCGCAGGATGCGCACAGCCTCCGGAGCATCTGGGTGGGTTGTGGCCATGTGTGTCATCGTGGCGCGGACGGGGACAGACGCAAGCACGTTGAGGGCACTCTGCAGGTCCGGGACGCGGTGGATAGCGTAGCCGCGGTCCTCAAGCGCCGCCCGCACCGGTCGAAGGGCTTCTTCCTCAGGGCTAACCATTAGTATGAGCGGTTGGTCTTCTGCCACCTGTCAGCACCGCAGATGGGATCGCCGCCATGGTAGCGCCTGGGGTAGCGGTGTCAATGCGAGTTGCTGGTGCAACCTGTACTGCGGCGGGGTGTTTGACTCTCTGGTGGCACGGGGATATCATGCCGCTCGTTTTGCAGCCTGAGGCCGACCGGCGTGGCTGGTCGTCCATCGTCAAGGAGGGAATGTGGCAGACAAGGTCCGCGTAGGGATCATCGGCGTGGGAAACTGCGCCTCGGCCTTCGTACAAGGCGTGCATTACTACCGCGATGCTTCCGAGAATGACTTCGTGCCCGGGTTGATGCATGTAAACCTGGGAGGCTATCACGTTAGGGACATAGAGTTCACTGCCGCATTCGATATCGACGCCAACAAGGTGGGCAAGGACCTGTCCGAAGCCATATGGGTCGAGCCCAACAACACCCTGCGGTTCGCCGACGTCCCCCGGATGGGAGTGCCCGTATCTCGGGGGATGACGCACGACGGGCTGGGCCGCTACCTGAAGGAGAAGATCCAGAAGGCGCCCGGCGCCACCTCTGACATTGTGGGGATTCTCAAGGACACAGGGACTGACGTGGTGGTCTCCTACCTGCCAGTCGGCAGTGAGATGGCCACCAAGTGGTACGTCGAGCAGATCCTGGACGCCGGTTGTGGCTTCGTCAACTGTATTCCCGTGTTCATCGCCCGCGAGGGATACTGGCAGAAGCGCTTCAATGAGCGCGGACTCCCGGTCATCGGCGACGACATCAAGAGCCAGGTGGGAGCCACCATAACCCATCGAGTGCTCACCCGGCTGTTTCGGGAGCGCGGGGTCAAGATCGAGCGGACCTACCAGCTTAACTTCGGTGGCAACACCGATTTCTACAACATGCTGGAGCGTGAACGCCTGCAGAGCAAGAAGGAGTCGAAGACCAACGCCGTCACCAGCCAGCTGGACTACGACCTGGGCCCGGAGAACATCCACGTGGGGCCGAGCGACTACGTGCCCTGGCTGCAGGATCGCAAGTGGTGCTACATCCGGATCGAGGGCACCACATTCGGCGGGGCTCCTCTCAACATGGAGGTCAAGCTCGAGGTCTGGGACAGCCCCAACTCGGCAGGCGTGGTCATAGATGCGGTGCGCTGCTGCAAGCTGGCGATGGACCGGGGGATCGCCGGAGCTCTCGAGGCGCCGAGCGCCTACTTCATGAAGAGCCCGCCCACCCAGCTAACAGACGATGAGGCACGCGAGAGGTTGGAGCGCTACATCCTCAACCAGGTGACCCCGGACGAAGCCATCGTCCTGCCAACAGCTACGGCGACCGCGGGCGCGAACGGGGGGCAGTCGCGCGAGGGGTCGCGAAAGGCACGGCCGGCCCACGATGACGCGGGGGGCTCGGAAGCCGAGTAGGCCCGGGACAATAGGCTATCCGATGGCCCACCGTGTGTCGGTGGGCCGTTTTCGGTTGCCGGTGGGAGGACGCCTATCAGGCTCTGCGGGCCAGGGCGGTGACGTACCAGTGGTCGGTGCGCATCTCCGGGCCTGCCCCGGTGAGGTTGAGGGCCCACCGCTCGGGCTCCGTCAACCCCTGTAGCAGGGAGAGGATCTCGGCTACCTCAGCCGGGCCGGCGTTGTCGGTGAGCGAGGAGACGGGCCGGTGCTGGGAGGAAAGCGACAGGTGCTCCAGAGAGAACCCGGCCCCCTCAAGGCTCGCGGCCCACTCCGAGGGGCGGTACTCCCGGACGTGCGAGGGGTCGTGAAGACGATCCAGCCGGTTCATAGTGGCGTCCACGAAGTCATCCTCGGGCACGCTGCGGTCGTGAACCAGAAGCAGGCCACCGGGCCGTAGCGCGCGGTGGGCCTCGGATAGGGCCAGGGGCAAGTCGGCGAAGTGGTGGGCGGCGCGGCGGCAGGTGATCAGATCCAGGGAACCGGAGGAGCAGGGGAGGGCGTGGGCATCGCCCTGGCAAAACTGCACGTTGGTGAGCCCCTTCCTGCGGCGCAGCTCCATTGCCTCGGCCAGCATCTCGGGGGTGAGATCCAAGCCCACGACCAGCTTGACCAGGGGAGCGAAGGCGAAGGCGGTGTGACCGGTCCCAGTGGCTACGTCCAGGACATACCAGTGTGGCTTTGGGTGGGCCAGGCCCACCAAATCAGCCAGGTTGGCGGGGTCCACGTGGACGGGGCTGGTGGTGTAGTAGCTGGCCCGGTTGCCGAAGACGTCGCGTGCGGACCGCCGATGCGTCATGAGGAGGGGGCCTCGCTGGCCACGGGGCTCAGGTACAGGCGCACGATAGGCCGGTTGTCGGAGCGCCGCAGGACCTCCCGGAAACCGACTGCGGTGAAGGTCGAGAGAAGCCCGGTGTAGGCGAAGGCATCGGGCAGGCGCTCCTTCTTGGGGATCACCGGATAGCCCTCGACCACGTCGGCCCCCCGTTCGCGGGCATACTCCACCGCTGCCGAGAGCAGGGCTCTGCTCACGCCGCGCCGACGATAGGGACGGGCTACGAAGAAGCACACCACTGACCAGACCGGCCGGTCGTCTACCCTCTTGAGGAGGCGAGTACGGTCCAGCGCCGGGAACGCGTCACGGGGACCGATAGAGCACCAGCCCACGGCTCGGCCACCGTCGTGCGCCAGGATGCCCGGCACCTCGCCCGAGTGGACGAGGCACCGCATGGCCTCCCTATTGCCCTCACCTTTGCCGCGCTCGAACTGAGCCCGGGCAAGGCGCCACCACATGCACCAGCAGCCGCCGCAGGCGCCGCGCTCGCCGAACAAGGCCTGGAAATCGGCCCAGCGACCGGGCGTCAGGGGATAGCAGGAAAGGTCCACTGCCTGGCGTTCAGAAGTCATAGTCGCCCCTTCTCCGCCAGTCGGCGTATGGTCTCGTGGCTGGTCTGGAGCAACTGGTGCTGTTCGGGCCAGGTGAAGTCCGGCAGGTCGTCCAGAGGGAACCAGCGAAGCACGTAATCGTGCGAAGCGTCGCTGGGTTCCCCGCCAGTCTGGGAGGTGAGGTAGAGGTAGTAGCGGGTGATGATCCACCAGCGGCGGTCGAAGCTGAGGCGCTCCCGAGTGCCTAGGTAGCCCAGCAGCCGCAGGTCCTCCAGCCCCGACTCCTCGGCGATCTCCCGGCGAGCGGCCTCCTCGCAAGCCTCGCCGGGCTCCAGGCGTCCTTTGGGGAGGATGAACCCGGGGAAGTCGCCCTCCTTCACCAGGGCCACCATCAAGGTATCGCCTTCCCTTCGCACCACCACACCTCCGGCGGAGGTGCGCTCCGGAACGTCGGGCGGGCGGCGGTACCAGGTAGCGTCTATGGTTGCCACGGTCACGACTGGGCCGGGCTGAGGACGTACATTGCCCAGCCCAGGTACTCGCGCGCGTAACGAAAGTACTCGTCCTGTCTGCGGTGCAGGTGCTCCACCACCTCGTGTCGCTCCGGGTGATCGGGGTTGCCCTCCAGCCAGCGGATGAGCCCGTACCAGTTGCCGGACTCGTAGCGGTCCCAGTCGTCGTGGCTGGAGCGCACCACGTACTCCAGATCGTAGCCTTCCTCCCTAACGATGCGCAGTAACTCCGTCTCGGTGTGGAACCCCCCAGACTGAGCGTATTCCGGGGGTACGGTAGAGGACAGCCAGTAGGGCTCCCCAACCACGAGCCGACCGCCGGGCACGATAGCGCTTCCCATGGCGGCCACGGTAGGCTGAAAGCCCTTCCAGATGAAGGAGGCTCCTATGCACACGGCGTCGTCGTAGGAGTGCTCTTGGAACCGGTACTGGGCCGCGTCGCCACAGACGATCTGTATGCGGCCCTCCAGCCCTCGGGCGGCCATCTTCTCCTGCGCCCGAGCGCAGGCGTGCTCCCGAACGTCAATGCCTATGCCAGAGATGCCGTAGGCCCCCGCCCACAGGGCCAGGGGCTCGCCGTACCCGCAGCCGAAGTCTATGACGCGGGAGTCGGCGTTCAGGCCCAGTACCCGGCCGACCTCCAGAACCTTCTCGGGGCTGGCGGGGTTGACCAGCTCCATGTACCTCTCGGATATGTTGACCAGGTCGAAGAAGTTCACGACGCCTCCGATGTCTGTGGGACTGGGCGCCCGGTGCGGCTTGCCAAGGAGAGCGCACGGCAGCCGTCCCGGCCGGGCGCGACACCCATTGCGCGGAGAGGGCAGGGCTCCCCAGGGCAACCAACGCCCGGCTCCGGGCCCCAGGGCAACCTACCAAGCCAGAGCGTAGCCGATGATCCCCTTGGGGGCGACGCCCCCCATGATGACTCCGCGCCCTCCGTCCAGCCGAATGGCCATGGTCTTGCCGTTGACCCAGTCGCCGGTGACCTCCACCTGGTGACCGCGGCTCTCGAGCCCGCGAATCACCTCGGGGGAGAGGCGGCCCTCCACCACCATGCGGCCAGGAAAGCCCTCTCTGGGGTAGAAGGAGGACGGAAAGTGCATGCTGTGCACGGTGGGCGCGTCCAGCGCCTCCTGCATGTCCATGCCGAAGTCCACGTAGTTCAGGAAGAACTGAAGAGTCCACTGATCCTGGCAGTCGCCTCCCGGGGTGCCGAAGACCATGTAGGGCCGGCCATCCCGGGTGACCAGGGTGGGAGTCAAGGTGGCGCGGGGGCGCTTGTGGGGCTGGAGGGCGTTGGGTCGGCGCGGGTTCAGGTAGAACATCTGGCCCCGGGTGCCCAGAGGGAAGCCGAGGCCGGGGATGACGGGAGAGGAACCCAGCCAGCCGCCGCTGGGAGTGGCGGCCACCATGTTGCCCTCCCGATCCACCGCGTCCAGGTGAGTGGTGTCGCCCACGTGAGCGTGGCCCAGCCCTAGGTCGCGCACTTCTCGGCCCTCGACCTCCAGCGCCTGCCGGTTGTCTTCCAGGACGGAGCGGGTGACGTAGTCGGGGAAGCCCCGCCCCACGTCTCCCGGCCGCAGCTCCGGCGACGCCCGATCGCCCACCAGCTCACGGCGGCGAGCGCAGTACTCCGCCGAGAGCAGGGCCTCGAAGGGAACGTCGTCGAAGAGGGGATCGCCGTAGTAGGCTTCCCGATCGGCGAAGGCGAGCTTGGTACATTCGATGAGGGTATGCAGGTACTGCACCGAGTTGTGACCCATGGCAGCCAGATCGTAGCCCTCGAGCACGGCCAGCTGTTGGAGGAACACCGGACCCTGAGTCCAGGAGGAGCATTTGTGCACCTCCAGGCCGCGGTAGGTGTAGGTGACCGGGCTCTCCAGCCGAGGCTCCCAGTCTGCCATGTCTCCCAGGGAGAGCAGACCGGTGTGGGCGCTGCCGCTGGCGTCCTCGACCGGGTGGGAGCTGATGTAGTCCACGATGCGGGCGGCGACCTCGCCCCGGTAGAAGAAATCGGAGGCAGCCTCGATCCCGGCAACCCGCCCCCTGGCGGCGGCATGCGCCTCCGCCCGGCACATGCCCTTCAGCACCTCGGCCCACTCGCGGTTGCGGAACACCTCGCCCACCTCGGGGACGCGACCAGTCGGGCAGTAGAGGGCTCCGGTGGTGGGGTAGAGCTCGGTGTACTTCTGCCGTCCGTCCTGGAGGGCCTGGCGCAGGCCAGGATAGATGGGGAAGCCGTCCTCGGCCAGCTCGATGGCGGGCTGCAGCACCTGGGCAAAACTCATGGTGCCGAAGCGAGCCAGCGCCAGGGCCCAGGTGCCGACCACGGCGGGGACGCAGGCGGGAAGAAAGCCGTCTCCGGGGATGAGGTCGATTCCATGCTGCTGGCACCACTCGATGGTGAAGGCCTCCGGCGACCAGCCCATGCCGCTGACGGCATAGGCTCGTTCCTCCCTCGCCGAGTAGATCAGGGTGGGCACTTCGCCTCCAATGCCGTTGCTCTGCGGTTCCAGCAGGTTGAGGCAGAAGCACATGGCGGCAGCCGCGTCCACGGCGTTGCCGCCCCGCTCCATGATGCGGAAGCCGGCGGCAGTGGCCAGGTAGTGACCCGACGTCACCACACCGCGCTTCCCCATGACCACCGGTCGGGTGGTAAAGGCTGGCATAGTCTCTCCTGTGTACTTGGTTGGCGTAGCGCCGGATGAGCGCCGGCTAGCTGGTGCGGGCGGGCTTGCCCCGGAACAGGAGCTGCAGGAGGGCGAAGGTGACGCCCAGGGCGACCCCCAGGCCCACAGCCAGGGGGAGGGTCAGCAGCACCCGCGACCCTCCGGTCAGGGCTACCTTGCCGGAGGCCACCAAACCGACGAAGCCTCCGTCCACGTGGGCATCGCCGCCAGTGAGAATGAGGCCGGCGCCCCCCTGGCTCAAGCTGACGTCGTGGCCAGCAACCACGGCCGAGCCGCCGGACTGGCTTAGCTGGACGTCATGGCCGGCCACAGTGGCAAGGGTAAGGCTCTTGGACACGCTGGCGTCGTTTCGGGCAACTACAGCCGCCAAGAGGCTTCTCTCGATCACGGCCTCCTCCGCCTGAAGGATCTCGTCGGCGCCGCGAGAGATGTGGCCGACGGTCTCGGCCTCCGCGCCGAAGAGGTTGGCTTTCTGCATGGGTCCGACCTCCAAGTCTGGCATCGGCGACGGACGCGCCGCGCGAGCTCAAGACTAGCCGCCGTTCACTCGATCTGCAAGCGCTCCCGGACCGCCTCGCTGGTCAACTCCTTGAGAGCGTCCCTGCCGATCCATCGTGAGGTGCGGTCGCCGCCGGAGGCAAGGCGCCTAGCGACTGCCACCGCCTGGCGCCACAGACTTGGATTGCGCTTGCCAATCTGTCTCAGGGCCCAGTTCACCGCTTTGCGCACGTTGGTCCGGTCATCATCGGACTGGCGCTCGATGAGGGGGAAGAAGGGCTCGAAGGCGCCATCGGCGGCCTTCTTGTCGCTGACCGCCAGGCAAGCCATGAGGACGAAGCCGGCCCGCTTGACGAACTCCTGCGGCCTGGCAGACCACTCCAGGGCCTTGGCCCACGCCAGGGGGGTCCTGGCGAATAGGTTCATGCAGACCTGGTCGCAGATCTCCCAGTAGGAGAACTCCGCCGCCCAGCTTTCCATCTGGTCCTCGGTGACCTGAGCCGGGTCGTCCACCATGGAGGCCAGAATCTGCGTCTCGCGTACTCCCTCCTCCCAGAGATGGGCGGCGAGGGCCCGATCGGTACCGATGCGTCGGGCCAGACGGCGCAGGGCGGGCAGGCGCACGCCCAGGGCTCGGGCAGGTGTGATCCCAAAGCGGGCCATGCCGGCCAACGAGTCCGGGTCGGCCCTGGCCTCCAGTTCGCTCAGTACCTCGTCGTAAGTCACCGACTGCCTCGATCTCACCGGGTACGGGGTGGCGCTACGGGTGGAGGGCCAGGTTGTGGGCCGCGGCCAGGGACCGGATGTGGTCGGCTGCGGCGCGGTATTCCTCCTCAGTGGCCAGGTGTTCCAGCATGAGAGGCGTATCGGCGGGTAGGCGGGAGAGCTCGCGCAGGAAGGTGACGTAGTCCAGGTTACCCAGGCCGGGACGTACTTCGTCCAGGTGCACCATGAAACGATCGGCGAGAACGACGTCCTTAGCGTGACAACTGCGCACGAAGGGTCCCAGCTTATCGAAGCACTCGCGCAGGAGGCGGCCAGTGTGGAAGTACCGCTGGGGGCTGCAGACCAGATTGGCGGGATCCAAGTGCACGGCAAAGCGGTCCCGGTCTATCGCCTCCAGGAGGCTGAGGTAGCTGTCGGGGGAGTCGGGGTAGAGCCAGGGCATGGTCTCGAGGGTGTAGTAGGTTCGCGAGGGCTCGACCTCATCAATGATCTCGCGTACGGTCTCCACGATGAGGCCGAACGTGGCCTCGGTCAGGTCATCGGCATGGGGGCCGTGCCAGGACGGGCCGCGGGAGCCGGCGATGTTGACGCAGCAGCGGGCTCCGATGCGGTCGGCCAGGTGAAGCTGCTCTTTACACCTGGCCAGGGCGGCCCGGCGGGTCTCTGGGTCGGGGCTGAGGGGATTGCTCCAGGCGCCCACCTCGGCGATGACTATGTCGGCGGCCCGGGCAGCCTTCTCGTACGCCCTCACGGTGGCATCGTCGGCGCTGGCCTCCACCGGGCAGTAGGCGGCAGAGTAACCCCGCTGGCGCAGGGCGGCGACCCACGCGTCGGGACCCTCGTAGTCAGTCAACACCGGTCCACCCAGTCTCACGCATCACCTCCAACAGCGCCTGGCACGGCCCTGGTGCGCCTGCGGCTATGGTAGGAGCGGAGGCTCGGCTCGGCAAGCGCCATCTGGCGGCCGGTCGCGGGACAGGCACGGTGGCCTGCCCCTACCGGGCGCCGCCCGTAGGGGGGGCGACCCTGTCCGCCCCGCGAGAGGCGGAGGGAACGGCAAGCCTGATTGACCGGCAGCGGGAGCTGTGTTAGGAACGCACACGAATTCGCCGCACGGGAGACGATCAGGTGGCTCAAGAGGCCAGCATCGGGGTGTCGTTCCATTCGGGCGGGCTGGTGGACAGCCCCTTCGATGAGGTCATCAGAAGGCTGGCCCGGGCCGGTTACGACGCGGTAGAGATCGTGTGTGGCCCGGAAGCGCATCTGCGCACCGCGGAGCCACTGGGGCCTCAGATCGAGCGGGCGCGGGGGCTGCTGGAAGAGACCGGCCTGGCCGTGAGTGCCATCAATCCCTACACCGCCCCCGCTCTGGTCAACTACGCCCGGGACGACCTCGACGGCGCCCTCGGGTTCTGGGGCAGCCTCCTGCAGATCGCCTACGAGTTGGGCTCCCGGAACGTGAACTTCCTGCCCGGGTGGCTACCCGAGGGGGACACGGCCGCCTGGAAGCTTCTGATCGAGGTGCTTCGGCGCCTGTGCGAGATGGCGGAGAAGCTAGGCGTCAACCTGGCCATCCACAACCACGAGGCGCACATCATTGACGCTCCGGGCAAGTGCCTGGTCTTGATGGATCACGTGGGCTCGGACCGACTCAAGGTCCTGTGCGACATCACTAACTTCCACATACTGGGGAGCGACATCGGCGATACCGTTCGTCTGTTGGGGCCGCACATCGTGCACTGCCACCTCAAGGGGGTCCGGGGACGGTACCCGTACCAGGAGTTCCTGGTGCCCGGCGAGGAAGGGGACGAGCTGGATGTGGATGGCTTCGTGGAGGCGCTGGTGCGGATCGGCTATCGCGGGTACATATCGGTGGAGTGCTTCCGGTGGATGCGGGCCGATCGGCCCGAGCTCGGATGCGCCACGGTGGCGGGTAGCCTGCGGCGGGTCGGGACCCGGCGGGAGCGAGGGGTCGCGGCCTCGGATGAGGAGGCAGGACGCTGATGGTCGTGGATTCGCACGTTCACGTCTGGAAGAACGACCCCGCCTTCCCCTGGGCGAGGGAGACGGCGAACCCGCCGGAGAAGGACTACACCCCCGAGATGCTGTTGGAGCTCATGCGGGCCCACGGTGTGGACCGTACGGTGCTGGTGCAGCCCATCCAGTACCGGTGGGACAACCGCTACGTGGCCGACGCCTTGCGGCGGTTTCCCGGTTGGTTCATGGCGGTGTGCCGGGTCAACCCTGAGGACCCGATGGCCCCCGATCACCTCAGCCGCCTGGTGGAAGAGGACCATTTCCACGGGGTTCGCCTCAGTCCTGCCGCGGACGCCTCGGGAGACTGGTTCACTGGCCCCCTCATGGACCCGCTGTTCGCCCGGGCGGAGCATCTGCAGGTGCCTATACTCATCCTGACGCGGCCGCCGCGACTGGCGGACCTGGCCCGGCTGATGGAGCGGCACCCGGAGCTGGACGTGTGCATTGACCACATGGCGGACGCCGACCCGTCCGACCCCGAGCAGGTGCGGGCCGTCCTGGCGATGGCGCGCTTCCCCAGAGCCTTCATCAAGATCAGCCATACCTGGTCCCTGTCCGGGCAGAGATATCCCTGGGCCGACACGCACGGTCTAGTGGCTCGGGTGCGGGATGCCTTCGGCCCCGAGCGCATCATGTGGGCCACCGACTGGCCGGTATGCCTGGAACGGGCCAGTTACGGGCAGACGCTGGCGGTGGTCAGGGATCACATGACCTTCCTGTTGCCCGATGAGTTGGAGTGGGTTCTGGGGCGCACGGCACTCCGGCTCTGGCCCTTCGGCGGCGACGCGGCATAGAGGTCGCACCGCCCGGGCAGGCCGGACGCGTCCCATCCTCACCTGAGCCAGGTCATCGCCGCCAACGTGGATCAGCTGCTGGTGGTGACCTCTTGGCGTGACCCCACGGTTTGGTCCGGGTTGGTGGAACGGTACCTCTTCACGGCTGCCCGCAACCGTCCCCAGCTCCCGATCTACCTCAACAAGGTGGACCTGGCGGAGGACGTCCAGGAATGCGGCCGGTACAGGCATCCGCAGCAGATGGCCCGCTACCGGGTGCTGTTCGGCAGGCGGTGGCCCCGGGGAAGCATTTCGACGGCGCACTATGATAGCAGTGGCAAGGTCTTGGTCAGCCGGGAGCTGTAGGAGCCGCCCCGCTAGGCGGCGCGCTCGGCCTCCTCCTTGGCAATCCGGGTCCAGAGGTCGAAGCGCTCCGGCTGGCCGTTGCAGGTGTGGGTGTCCTTGAGGACCATTTCCACCACACACCCACGGGTGATGTCCAGCGTCTCCCGCAGGTAGCCGCGCACGGCCTCGGGGTCGAAGACGACGTCGGCCAAGTATCCTGGGTGGGGCTTCCAGGAGTAGACGTACCGGTCCGCGAGGGCTTCGGCCGCCAGGCCACGCTCGCACCAGGGGCTGATGGAGATACGGCGCAAGCGGGGCACGCGGCGAAGCATGTCGAGCTTGTGGTGCAGGGGCTCGCAGCAGCCGTAGCAGTTGAGGCCGAAGCGATCCAGGATGGGGAGCTGGTACTCTAGGACGAACTCCTCGTGCATGGCAGGGGATACGCCGCTGATCTCCTGAGCCTCGGCGAAGCCCCACATGTCGCGGGTCCTGACCCGCTTGCCGTCGAAGTCGGGAGCGGGGAGCTCGTCCGTCCAGCCGAAGCCGCCAGAGCCGACATAGTCGTTGCCGTTGTTGAGGGCCAGCAATCCTTGCCCTTCCAGGTCTTCCAGCCAGTGCAGCCGCCCCTCCATGAGGAAGCGCATGACACGATGCACCCAGGCCGGTCGCTCGCACATGTCCAACAGCACCTGCTCCAGCCCTCGGAGCTGAGCAAACTCGCCGATGAGGGCCACAGACCACCAGAAGCGGCCCTTGAGTTGCACCTGCAGCAGGCCATCGAACAGCTCCTGGGCCAGGGCCAGGCGTCTTTCGGTCTCCGGCCAGTTCACCTCCACTCGAGGTGAGGTGAGCCTGTCCAGGTCGGCTTCCTGCTTCAGAGGGCCGTACCAGTAGTAGGCCCCGCGTGGTTGGTCGCTAAAGACCTTCTCGGGCTGCATCCCCCAGCCGGAGTCGGTGTACACGTGCCCGAGCGGAAAGGCCGCGTCCAGCACGACGTCGTCGTCGAAGTGCTCCCAGGCGTACAGGCGCATTCTCAGACGCCGCTCCCAGTCGCGCGATAGAGGATCGGTGCATTGCAGTGTGCTCTCGGGCAGGAGTTCCTCCCAGGCTCCCTCGGGCGAGCAGAAGACGATCGGGCGGCGTGGGCGAAGGGCATTGGTGGCATACCAGAGGCTCTTGCGCTGCTCTTGCTCCGGCAGGGTGGCAGCCTCGGCTATCCGGGAGGCCAGGGTGCGTAGCACGACGGCGTCTCTAGGGGGAAGGGCCACGGCTGGTCCTCCTGGGTCGGGTTCAGGCCCGCGCGTAGAGCGACACGGAGCGCAGGAGGGCACGGGCTTCGTCTTCTGTGTCGGTATGAGTGTGGATCATCAGGCCCTCGGGGCGCAGCGCCTCCAGAAGGGCGGGAACCTCTGCAGGGGTGGCCGAGATGTGCAGGCTCTTGCCCCCCGCCTGGATGCGGCGGAGCAGGGGCACCCAGCGGGTCATGGGCTCGCGGCCGGCTCCGTGCACCCACTGAATGGCGTGGATTTCGGGGAGGGCCATCAACGCGTCCAGGTGCCTGATGGCGTCGGGTCCGTCCAGGTGGAAGATGGCCCGGTCCAGGAGGCGGGCCTGGAAGGCAATGGAAGGAAGGATGAACTCCTGCATCATGGCAGGCGAGATGAGGGCGATGAAGTCGCACTGCACGGCGTCCGTGCGGCCCTGGTACCAGGAGGGGAGCCAGCCACTGCTACTGCCGTAGCGCTCGACCTCGACGACGTCGAAATACCGGTCGTACGCCTGAGCCACAGCCCGGTCCAGGCTGGCGAGGGCCTGGCGCACCTGATGGGGCTGGTCGTAGAGGTCGGTGCACAGGCGGGCGTTGCCCCGGAGGGCCGAGAGGGCGTCGCCTCCGGCGTGGGTATCTGGTATGCCGGTGATCCAGCGATCGCGGCCAGCCTCCTGAGCCGCCTGCAGGAGCTGGAGCTGGAGGCGCCACCAGCGGTTATCCTCGCGGATGGCCAGGTCCGCCAGTGCCCAGTCGTCCAGGATGTGCTCGACCCAGTTGGTGTGGGTGTCGAGGAAACGGAGGGGGGCTCCCAGGTAGGCGGCGAAGAGATCAGGACCCAAGTTGGGGTTGAAGAGGGGAAAGGCCTCGCCGCCGTAGAAGGTGGCCGCGATTCGGCGCCCGGTGCGCTCTACGATCCGCTCCACGTCGGTCCACCACTCCTCCAGCCCCACCGACGGGGGCCGACAGAGGGCAGTGTGATACTGCTCCGCCTGGCCGGACTGGGGCGCGGTCACCTGCAGGCAGGGGCGGTCGAGCACTTCGCCTTCCCACCAGGCGAGAAGCCGGGCTTGGGCCTCCGCCCAATCTTCCTTGTAGTGCATGCACTTACCCTCCCTGACGGCCGGAAGGCGCTGCCCTGGCTCCGGCCATGTGCTTGACCGTATCTGATGCGTTGGTCCTTCCCGTCTTACCGGCACATGGCACGTGCGCTCAGCCCAGCACCGACCGCGAAGGCACCTTGAGCCGCTTCCTCAGGCGGGCCAGAGTGCTGGATAGGTGAACCAGAGGGCTGTTCAGCCCTCCCATGGGCCGGGCCCGACGCAGCGCATTACCGAACGAGGAAGCATCTGTGAGGTCACACAGGGGCAGAAGCACGTAAGCTCCCGCCAGCTCGCCCGGAGTGTGGGCATCGCTTCCCGCGCCCATGGCGATGCCGTGCCGCTCGGCCAGCTCCCAGGCCTCGGCGTTCTGCCGGGAGGAGAGGACGCGGGCGTTGATCACCTCGACGGCATCCACCTGGCCGATGATACGCTCGATGGCTGCCTGGCTCAGGGTGCTGCGACGGATGCGGTCGCACGGGTGGGGCAGGTAGACGAGCCCCTCCTGCTCCCGGATGGCGGCGACGGTCTCCTCGGGCGAGAGGCCGGCCGGGATTCGGCGCTCTAGGTACAGCCCGATGATCTCGCCCTCCGCGGTCTGGACTTCTTCGCCCACTATGACGGCGAAGGGCGCGGCATCGCGCAGGCGCAAGGCTCCCTCGATCTGGTTGTGATCGGTGATGGCCAGGCCGCTGAGGCGCACGGCCTGAGCGGCGGCGATGAGATCTTCCAGGGTGCTGAGCGAATCCTTGGAATAGAGCGTGTGCACGTGCAGATCCACGGCCAGCCGGTCGGCGGGCACCGGTAGAGGGCGGGTCACCTCCTGCGCCTGCAGCGCATCCGTCGAGAAGCGAGCACGCCCAGGCCGGCGGCTGCCGCTCCGGTGGCCACGCCCAGGCCCACCTCGGGCCGATAGAGAGGCTCGATGTGAGCTGGCACTCCCCCGTACTCGTCGAACAGGCGACCCCACTTGCTGCGCAGGGCTTCTTTCACGCGAGGATAGCCGACGAAGGGATACCAGAAGCCATCGTAGTAAGCGCGAGATGCCAAGTAGGACCAGGGCACGATGGGAGACTGCAGGAGCGGCTTCTCGAATGGCTTGAGGGGGCCGTGGTAGATGAGCTTCTGCCCCCATGAGGCGAAGGTGTCGGCCGTCTGGAAGTGCCAGTCTACCCCTGAGATGTCGGTGCCTACGACTTCGATCTGTCTGGGATCGCCGACGCCTAAGCCGCGCTCGTGGGCCAGACGTATGAAGGGGATGGACAGGGGGTCGAAGCCCTGAAGCTTGGCCGAGATGGCGTCGATGGCCACCTGGTCGGCAGAAGCCAGGATCATGTCCTTCTCGTGTACGCGCATGGCTCTGGGCCCGGGTCCATCTCCGGCAAAGGTGCCATCCATCACGGCGAAGAGGCCGCTGTGGATGTCCTGTTGGATCATGAGTAGGTCCACCAAGGTCTCATGGATGCAGGCGTGGGTCCAGTGGCGCCGTTCGCTGAGCAGGCCGCCAAAGGCGTTTTTCATGGCGCCGGTGATGGTGGTGAAGACGTGTGTCTTCACCGTGGGCAGCTGGATGATGTTGCTCCCCACAAACATCTTGGGGATGCGGACACCGTCAGGAAAGATACGATCCAATACCAGGAACGGCTGCCTGGGCTCGTAAGTGATCCACTCTACCTCGGGCTCGTAGAGGTGCACCACGGGGACCCCGTGCCGGTCGGTGACCAGCTTGTGCTTGTTGTTAACCTCGCCCACGTAGGCATCTACCACCACGGTGCGGTTGTGGGCGCCGACGAGGTCGCTGTAGCCGTCCTTTAGCAGCCGGACTATCACGCCTTCGAGCTGCCAGGGGGTGGTGGAGCAGGCTGGGTACCACTGCTGCCAGGAGATGTTGATCTTGAGAATGGTGCGGCGGCCCTGAGGCAGGGCAGCCCGGTAGTCCGCCATGTGCATGAGGCGGCCGACGTCCTCGACAACCGTCTCCGGCGCGGTGCGGAGCACGGCCACTTTGCCTCTGCCAGGGAAGCTGGCGGGGTCTATCAAGGCAACCTCCAGGGGGTATCTGCTAAGAGCGCCTTTATTCAGTATATGAACCGCGTCGCCCGGTGTCCAGCATCGGCGTGCAGCGCGACTCCTCGCTGGCGCTGCTCACGACGCATGCCACGCCGACCGGCCGCAGGCGCAGGACCGCCAGCCACGGTTCCGCCGTGACGCTTCGTGCCTGCCCAGGGCGGCCGCGGGTGCCGCCGGGACCCCTTCGCGCGTGGGCGCGCGAACTCCTCGGGGGCTATCGGACCCCAGGTGCGGTGGCGCTTGGGACTGGGACGGGTGCTGCTGGGACCCTTTCGCGCGTGGGCGCGCGAACTGCTCGGGGGTAAGCGGGCCGCGGCGGCACAGGCGGCTCAGCCGGCCCATCCACCTGGCTCAGCAGCTCCCGGTGACTGGGAGACTCCGCCAGCTCGCTCAGGCAGGCTCGGCCTGCTGTGGCTCCCCATCGCTACGGGGTGGGCGCGTGGACGGGGCCACCTCCCCCGACCCTGAGCTCATGCCGCCGGCTTTGTTGCGGTACCCGCCGGACTGCCGCAGTATATGGCGGCGTTGCTTGGGGGAAAGGAGTCCATGAGCAGACGTAACTTGAGCCTTGGGGCCCTGGCGGCGGCTTCGGTGACGCTAGTGCTGTGGGCCTCAGCCTTCGCGGGAATACGGGCGGCCTTGGCCGGGTACGGCCCTGGGGAGCTGGCGCTGTTTCGATTCGTGATCGCTTCCACCGTACTGGCTGTTTACGCGGTCATCACCCGCATGCGTGTGGCCCGGCCAGAAGACCTTCCGCAGATAGCCTTGGCCGGTCTCCTAGGAATCACCGTCTACCACCTGACATTGAACTACGGCGAGCTTACCGTGGGCGCCGGTCCGGCCGCCTTTCTCGTCAATGCGGCTCCCGTGGTGACCGCCGCTCTGGGGTGGCTCTGGCTGGGAGAACGGTTGTCGGCGCCGGGGTGGGCCGGCATAGGAGTAAGCTTCGTGGGAGTGACCGTCATCGCGCTGGGCGAGGGGGAGCAGATGCGCTTGGAACCCGGAGTTCTGCTTATCCTGGTGTCGGCCATCGCCACCAGTCTGTACTTCGTCCTGCAGAAGAGACTGCTGCAGCGTTATCGCGCCTTGCCTCTCACCACTTACGCTATCTGGGTGGGAACGGTGCTGATGCTGCCCTTCGGCCTGTCGCTTCCAGCAGCGGTGCGCCAGGCTCCCATGTCGGCCACTCTGGCGGCCGTCTACCTGGGCGTCTTCCCCGCGGCGGTGGCCTACGTGAGCTGGACCTACGTGCTCTCCCAGATGCCTGCCTCGCAGGCGTCGGCCTTCCTCTTCCTATCTCCCCCGTTAGCCACCTTGATCGCCTGGCTCTGGTTGGGGGAGGCGCCGTCACCGGTGTCCCTCGGAGGAGGGGTGCTAGCCCTAGTCGGGGTGGTGCTGGTGAACGTGCGGAAGACAACCACTTCCGCCACGCAACGCCGGGCGGACTGAGCCGGCACCTGGCAGCCGGGTTGGCGGCCGGCTAGAATCTGGCCTATGGACAAGCTGCTGAGGGCGGCTCGGGACCTGGGTCTGCCTCTACGGTCCGAGCACCTCCCGGTGTTTCAGCGTTACTACGAACTGCTGGTGGAGTGGAACCAGCGGTTCAATCTCACTGCCATCACCGACTACGAGCAGGTGCAAGTACGACACTTCGCCGACTCGCTCACCTGCCTGCTGGCGGCTCCTGCTCTCCTCGAGGCCGTCCGTCGCGGAGCTGCCTGCCGCCTGGCGGACGTAGGCACTGGAGCGGGCTTCCCGGGGTTACCGGTCAAGATTGTGTGGCCTCAGGCTCGCCTCACCCTGATCGAGGCGGTGGGCAAGAAGTGCACTTTCCTGGAGGAGGTGTCGCGCGAGTTGGGGCTGACGAACGTGACGGTGGTGAACGCCCGCGCCGAAGAGGTGGGGCGGGACCCCCTGCACCGGGAGTCCTACGACGTGGTGCTGGCACGAGCGGTGGCGGAGATGGCCGTTCTGGCGGAGTACTGCCTGCCCTTGGCCCGTCGCCAGGGTCTGGTAGTGGCTCAGAAGGGAGAAGAGGTGGAGGAAGAGGTGGTCCGAGCAGAGCACGCCGTGGCCGTGCTCGGGGGACGGGTGGAGCGAGTGCTGCGGGTCGAGGTGCCCGGGACCGCTCTGCCTAGGTCGCTGGTAGTGCTCCGCAAGACGAGCCTTACCCCTCCGGAGTATCCCCGTCGGCCGGGAGTCCCGTCCCGGCGTCCTCTCCGGGCGGTCTGAGTAGCTCCACTCGTCCGGCCGAAATGGCGAATACGCGGGCGGCGCGAAGGAAGCTACAGCTGAAAGGCTCCTGATCCAGGCCGGTGATGAGGGACTGGCTTGAGTCCAGCATGACCTGCTCCAGAGCCCGGCGCCGGGCAGCATCCAGCTCTGACATGACGTCATCAAAGAGCAGGACGGGCCGACGGCCCAGTTCCTGACGGAGATAGTCCGCCTCCACCAGCCGCAGAGTGAGCGCTGCCGTCCGCATCTGCCCCCGAGAGGCATAGCTGGCGGCCTCCATCCCGTCTATCTCCACTGCCACGTCATCGCGATGCGGCCCCGCCGTGGTGACGCCCCGGTCCAGGTCCGTCTCGTGCATGGCCTGGTATGCCTGCTCCCACCGCTGCACCGGATCGGGCCCATCGACGGTTGTCTCGCCCAGGGGCGTGCTGGGCAAGTAGGTGAGCGTCAGGCGCTCGCCTCTGGCCAGGGCCTCGTGGGTATCGACTGCCCCCACCGACATGCGGGCGATGGCATCGCCCCGTTGCCGGCTGATGAGGACTCCATTCTCCGCGAGCAGGCGGTCCCAGTAGAGGAGCTGATCGGGTTCGCTACGGCGGCGACGGATGAGGCGGAGGAGGTGGTTGCGCTGGGTGAGGCAACGGTTGTAGAGGGACAGGGCACGGCAGTAGTCTCGGCTTGCCTGGCACAGCAGCACGTCCAGGAAGCGCCGTCGGCCCGAAGGGGCTCCACCGACCAGGGAGACATCATCGGGGGTGAAGAGCACGGTGGGCAGCACTCCTAGTGCGTCCAGGAGTCGGTGTGAGACCCCGTCTAGGCGGAGGTGCTTGCGGGTGGATGGAGGGCCGGCGATGCTGTCCCCTGCCTCCTGAGTGATCACTAGCTCGATAGTGCGGTGCGGCCCCCCCTCGACTTCTGCCAGGAGGCGGGCGTGCACGATCGGCTCATCCAGGAAGGCCCGATTGATGAGGTGTCGATCGACGGCCGTGCGGAAGGAACGGGTGGTGCTCAGGAGGGCAACTGCCTCGATCAGGTTGCTCTTACCCTGGGCGTTGCCACCCAGAAAGAGGTTGGCGCCCGGTGAGGGTCGTACCTCTTCCCGGGCGTAGTTGCGAAAGTGCGCCAGAACGAGGCGGGTTACGCGCATCGGGGCGAGCCTCACACCGCCCTAGCTGGGTGATGGGCGATGGATGGCAGACCCTACAGAAGGAGGCAGCGGTTCGCTGTCCATGAGCCAGTCGCTACCATTCAGTGCTCAGTCAGCCACGTACATGGGCATGACTATGTGGGTGAAGTCCTCTGCCTCCGGTCCCACCGGACGGAAGACACCCGGGCTAGAGGGGCTGCTGGTCTCCAGCACCACGTTCTCCGTGGTCACTACGTCCAGCAGGTCGAGGAGGTACCGGGCGTTGAAGGCCACCCGCGTGGACTCTCCCTCTACCAGCGCGTCGAGGTCCACCACGTTGTCTCCCAGCTCGGCCGCTACGGCGGAGACGGTGAGGTGAGAGGGCTCGTCGCCTTCCTCAGCGTGGATCTGCAGCCGGATTATGTTGTTGGCACCGCGGGCGATGATTGAGGTGCGGCGGACCGCTGCCTGCAGTTCCTTGGTGTCCACCACGGTGCGGGTGAGATAGGTCTTGGGGATGATCTGCTTGTAGTCGGGGAACAAGCCCTCGACCAACTGGGAGACCAGTTCCACGTCGCCGATACGGAAAAGCACCTGCGATCTCTCCTTGAGAAGGTGCATCCGGATTGGCCCCTCGGTGTCGCTCGCGATCCTGGCCACTTCGTTGAGCGCCCGAGCGGGGATGATGGTCTGTGTGGACTCTGGTACCTCATGCTTGAGGGCGGCCCGACGGAGAGAGAGGCGGAAGCTGTCGGCTGCCACCAGAGTAAGCACGGGCCCCGCGAACTCGGCCAGCACGCCGGCCAGGATGGGCCGCTCCATGTCGGGAGCGGCGGCGAAGGTGACCTGGGAGATCATGCTGCGCAGCAGGTCCGAGTCCAGCTCGATAACCCCGTCTGGTCCGGCCTGGACGCGGGCGGGGAAGTCCTCTGCCGGGCTGCCTTTGAGGTTGGCCTTGGTGCGGCCGCACTGGATGTGCAACGTCTGGGTGGCCGGGTCGGCCTCTAGCAGAAGCGGTAGTGGGGGCAGGGTGGCCACGAAGTCGGCGAAGGTGCGCGCAGGGACGGCGATGGCGCCCTCTGCTTCCACCTTGGCGCCCACGGAGCAGGTGATGGCGATCTCGAGGTTGGTGGCGCTGAGGCGCAGGCGACCCTCGTCGGTGGCCACCAGCACGTTGCTGAGGATCGGCAGCGACATGCGTGAGCTCACGGCTCGACCGGCGATGCCAAGGCCACGGGCCAGGTTCTCTTGCAGGCACGATACTCTCATAGTGATCCTCCGCGACAGCTCGCGTGGGGTTATTGGGCTGTGGCTAGCGGGACGGTGGGCGGTGGCCGGCGACGCGCTACAGCTCGCGCCCGACACCACTCACTGGCTGCCGGCCCGCTAGCCCCGCTCGGACAGAGCGCGCCTGACGGTCCGTATGGGTCCATCAGGCGCTAGGCCTTAAATGGGCTGCATACTAGCAGCCAGAGTGGCGTTTGACAACCGCGAGATCGCCTCGGGTGAGCTCCGCCAGCGACCTCTTCCTGCGGCGCACGACGGAGCGCGGTCACTGCTGCCAGGCCGACGCTCAAGGGGGAGGCCGTCTTCGCCCGCCAAGCGGGCAGGCGGCTGTACCCCAGGCGCCGTCGGCGTTGCCTGTCAGCGTGGTTACCCCGTGAGCCCCCCGGCCAGGTGCGCCGTGTCGTTCGCCCGGATCATGGTTGCCTGCCCGCGTCTGAGGCGAAACTCGCTGATCGAGGCCGTATCCAGGTGGAAGCACCAGAAGGAGGACTCTGGCAGCCCCAGCAGGTAGCAGAAGAGGGCCCGACAGACAGCCAGGTGAGTCACCAGGATGATCCGCTCCCCTTCGTAACGATCGGCCAACGACCAGGCGTACTCCCCGGCACGCGCGCGCACCTGGGCCAGGGACTCTCCTCCGGGTAACCTGACAGTGTGGGGGGCATCGGTCCAGGCCTGGTAGACCTCGGGGTACAGCTCCCGCGCCTCTGGGAGAGAGAGGCCGGAGAAGCGCCCGTAGTCAATGTCAACGAGAGCCTCGGACGTGTGCAGCTCCAACCCGAGCGCAGATGCGACAGGCCTGCCCGTGTCTACTGCCCGCTGCAGAGGGCTGGAGAAGAGGGCGGCTGCGGGCGGCTCGCTCGCCAGACGGCGGGCCAGTGCCTCGGCCTGCGCCCGGCCGGTGGGGTTAAGCGGGATATCGGCGCGGCCGCGAAACCGTTCGCCGGTGTTCCAGGCGGTCTGACCGTGGCGAACAAGGAGGATGGTAGTAGCCATTGCACCCCCGTGTGACTGACGAAACTCCCCAACGGCTGGTACCGATCCCGGCCTAACTCAAGGGTGCCTGGCTTCCGCGCCCTGGAGTCTCGTTATCCAAGCGTAAGCATCGGCTCTGGGGGATTGCAGCGCTCCTGGGTTCACGCATGGAACGGCTGCGGCGAAGCGAATGGTCTAGGGAATCGCCCCCATAGCCAGGGCCTCGATAACGTCCAGCGAGTTGACCGAAGCCACGAAAATCAGGAGGACCGCCAGAGCCGAGGTGAAGAACACGGTGAAGAGGCGAGCGCGCAACCGCCAGAACACCCAGGCTGTGGCCAGCGCCCCCAATACCTTGAGGGCGATCAGTCCCGGCATGCCGCCGGCTTCGAGGATCAGCGCAGGAAATGGGTTACACTCAGGCATCCCTCCGTGCAGGAAGCCTATGGTCGTCAGTAGATCGGCCAGATGGCCGAAGAGGTAGAACCCCAGCGCGACCACCATGGCCTGTGAGTAATCGGGCGCAGAGCGCCGGGCGAAGTCGGCGCTCGCAGCCCTGGAGATACGGTACCCTTCCATGGCATATCTTCCTGCACCCTTCCACTGAACTGTCCGTCTAGCCCGTGTCGGTCAGCCATTGCCTCAGCCGGCCGACGGCCCGAGTATAGGAGCCAAAGATTAGAGCGCGGTGACCGAAATATTAGAAAGAGGTTAGAAAGGCGGCGGTCTACTCGACAGTCCCCCGCCGCGTTGACAGGGACACCGGGCATAACGTATCAAGGTTCCGATCTCAAGGCGGGATGCAACTGGGTGAGCCGGCGCTGGTCGGTTCGAGGAGGGCGCGGGTGACTTCGCGGGAGAGGGTGCTGGCGGCAATTGACCATCGCGAGGCCGATCGTGTGCCCGTGGACCTGGGGGGTATGCGATCCACGGGCATCATGGCCATGGCGTATGCGTCGCTGAAGAGACACCTAGGAATATCGGAGGGGGGCATCTATGTCTATGACCCGGGGCAGCAGTTGGCCCTGGTGGAGAAGCCTGTTCTGGAGCGATATGGGGCTGACGTGGTCCCTCTGGATCTAGGTACGCTGAAGGGGTGGCAACCGTGGGTGTTGCCCGATGGCACCCAGGCGCAGCTGGTAGCCGACTTCATCCTAGAGCCCGATGGTGAGGGAGGCTGGTATCAGGTCTCCGGGGGGCGTCGCGTGTCCCACAAGCCAGCGGCCAGCTACTACTTCGACACCATCTACCACCCGCTAGCCGAGGCCCAGTCCGTAGCTGACGTCGAGGGCTACGAGCTTGCTGAGATGCCGGACGAAGACTTGCGCCTACTGGAGGCGGAGGCCCGGCGGCTACGGTCGGAGACCGAGTACGCCATCATGGGTGCGTTTGGCGGGGCGTTTCTTGAGGGTGGCCAGGGGCTGAGGGGCTGGGATCAGTTCTTGGTGGACCTGGCTGTAGACAGACCCCTGGCGGTGGCCATTCTGGATCGCATACTGGAGCGCAACCTGCACAACGTTCGTCGCTACTTGGACTCAGTGGGGTCCTACATAGATCTCATTCAGGTCGGTGGCGACTTGGGTACGCAGGCTGGGCCTCAGATCCGACCTGAGTGGTACTACGAGCTTATCCAGCCGCGACAGAAGGCTTTCTGGAGCGAAATCCACAGGCTGTCCGACTGCAAGGTGTTCCTCCATTCCTGTGGCTCCATCCGGGATCTGATTGATGGGATCATTGATGCCGGGTGCGACGTGCTCAACCCGGTGCAGACCTCAGCCCGGGGGATGGACGCGGCGGAGCTGAAGGCGGAGTTCGGCGATCGAATCACATTCTGGGGCGGAGGCTGCGACACTCAGTCAGTGCTCCCCTTCGGCACGCCAGAGCAGGTGTACGAGCATGTGAAGGAGCGCCTGGAGATCCTCAAGCCGGGCGGTGGTTTCGTCTTCTGCCAGATCCACAACATCCAGGCGGGCACACCGCCGGAGAACATCGAGGCGATGTACCAGGCGGTGCGCGACAACTGGCGCTACGAGGGGGCCCGATGATCGGATCCGGCGAGGGCAAGCCAAGCTTCAGGGACATGAACCTGGCAGTGTTTCGGGGCGATGACCCGGGCGGCGTGCTCTGGCAGCCACGCCTGGAGTTCTGGTACCGGGTGAATGAGGCGCGGGGGACGCTTCCACCTCAGTACCGCGGAGCAAGCTTGCTGGACGTCTACGACGATTGCCAGGCTTCGGTGCGCTACTTTACCAAGCCGCTTAAGGTGCGCTACCACAGCGTGAGTCAGCGAACCGAATGGCTGGATGAGACGCACCAGGCGCACTATCTAGAGACTCCCATCGGGACACTGCGCGAGGTGCGGAGCTTCGACGCTTTGAGGCTCAGCGGGGCCCGTTCGGAATACAGAGTGAAGACGGTGGAGGATCTGCGCATCCTGGAGTACGTACTACAGGATGAGGAGTGGTACTGGGACGAAGAGGAGTACCAGGAGGACCTGGCCCGGGTAGGGGAGAGGGGCGCGCCCCAGTTCTACCCCCGGCGCACGCCCGTGCAAGGCCTCTTCATTGAGCACATGGGCTTCGAGGCGACCATCTATGCCCTGCAGGACCACCGGGAGCGCATAGACCGGTACGTGGAGGTCGCCGGCAGGGCCGATGACGCCATGTATGAAGTGATATGCAGCTGTCCCGTGCCCATATTCAACCTGGGCGAGAACATTGACGCTCACCTGGACCCGCCTCCCATCTGGAAGGAGCACCTGCTGCCCTGGTATCGGCTGCGGACGGAGCAACTCCGCCGGGCGGGCAAGTACACCCATATTCACGTGGACGGGGCCATGAGACCGCTTCTCCCTCACATGCAGGATTGCGCCTGGGACGGGATCGAGGCGGCCACGCCGGAGCCCCAGGGTGACGTCACTCTGGAGGAGATCAAGCAGGCGCTGGGGGACTTAGTGCTCTTGGATGGCATTCCCGCCATCTACTTCTTGCCCTCGTATCCTGTGGAGCTACTGGTCCAGTGCGTGGAACGAGTGGTGGAGTTGTTCCACCCCCGGCTGGTGCTGGGCATCTCCGACGAGATCCCGCCGGATGGGGACATCGAGCGGGTCAAGATGGTGGGGCAGATGGTGAGGGAGCTCCAGTAGAGGATGAGAGGGGGCTCCGAGCACGAGTCCCCTCTGCGGTCTGGTGCGTAGCCTGGGCTGCTACGCCTCCTCGAGAAGCCGCGCCACCTCGTCCCGAGCGAAGGTAGGCAGGGGCTCCTCGTTGCCTTCGCCGTCGGTCACCACGACGCTACTCCCCGCGACCGCCTCCCCGATGACATCGGCCCAAATTCGCTCCGCTCGGACCGCCTGGATCACAGCGGGAGCGTCAGAGGCAGCGCAGCCGATGAGCAGGGCACCGGAGGCGATGGTGCCCCAGGGGCTGATGCCGAAGTGCCGGCAGAGGAGCTCCGTCTCCGGGAAGACGCGGACCCGGTCGGCTCGGATGCGCAGACCCACGCCGGCTGCGGTGGCCAGCTCGGACAGCGCCGTGGCCAGCCCACCTTCGGTGGGGTCGTGCATGGCGTGCAGGCGAGCCGCCCCCGTGGCCGCCCGGGCATCGGCGACCACGCTGATGCCCGGGTCGTGGAGGTAGCCAGCGGCTCGCTCCAATACGGCAGGCGGAATCAGGCCCTCTAGCTCGGAGCCCATCTCGCGGGCAAGAATGGCCGTGCCCTCGATGGCGATCCCTTTGGTGAGCACGATGGCGTCCCCCGGGCGCAGGCCTTCCGGAGTCACCAGGTCTTCCGGGGCCACCTCTCCTAGCATCTGCCCGACGAGGACCACGTGGTCGAGGCCGGAGGTGATCTCGGTGTGGCCGCCGCACAGGGCTATCCCCAGGTGACGGCAGGCATGGCTGAGCTGGGCGAACACCCGCTCCACGACGGCCAGGTCGGTGGCGCCGACGGGGAACAGAGCCGTGACCAGCAGCCAGCGGGGAGTCCCTCCAGTAGTGGCGATGTCGTTGGCGTTGACGTTGACGAGGTACCAGCCGATCTCGTCAGTGGCGAAGGTGATGGGGTCGGTCTTGGCCACCAGGTAGCGGTCGCCCATGTCTATCACGGCAGCGTCTCGCCCGACCCCGGGCCCGAGGACGATTCGCTCGGCAGGGGTGGCATAGCGGTCCAGCAAGGTGGCCAGTAGGTGATTGGGCAGCTTGCCGGCGGGCAGTAGTTCTGGGCGGCTGGGCAATGGGCCTCTCCCTTCTGGGCAGCAGCAGTGCACGCTCGACGGAAGCGATTCTATCATCTGCCTCCGGCGCTAGACCAGACACCTCGACCCGGCTCGTAGGGCTTTCTCAAAGTTCTATGGCAGGCCACCAGAGATGGCTGTCGGAGAGCACTGCGGGGGAACACAAGCTTCGCCCCAAGGCTAGGGCGTTGCCGAGGTGCTGGGGCAGGCCACCAGAGGTGACTACCGGAGCCAGGCTGGGCGCTATCGGACGCTTACATCGCCTCTGTTCCCTGCCTGCTCGCTGGCCGGTGGTGGTTGCTGGCCCGCGCCAGATGGCAGCTCGCCCAACGTTGGCTCGACTTTGAGAAAGCCCTACCCGGCTCGGGAGAAGCGGGCTGTCGGTTGTACCCTGACCGGCTCAAGCAGAGGGCTCCGGCTCAGGCCGCGCAGGGGTCGGAAAGGTCTCCGCTGGTAGGGGCCGAGCCTCAGGTGGCCGAGGAGCGGTACAGGTGAGGTCGTCGCTCCGACATGAGAGACTCGGGCCGCTGGCGAAGGTCCGTAGACCGGCTGAGATCCAGCCTGTGTATGACTATCTCCTCGCAGCCCGAGTCCTCGTTCGCCGCCAGGACACGGCCACGGGGGGAGATGATGAGGCAGTCAAGGGGATGAACGAAGGCCAGGTAGGCAGCGTTCTCGTATGCCCGCACACACATCATCGGGTCGTTGATGCCGCGATACATGCCGTTGGAGGGAACCAGGATCAGCTGCGCCCCCTGGAGCGCCAGGGTGCGAGCGGCCTCGGGAAACTGGCGATCGAAGCAGATGAGAACCCCGTAGACTCCCCAGGGGGCCTTGAACACAGGCAGGCTTTCCCCTGGGGTGTGAGCTATCCGCTCCCAGCCGATATGCGTCTTGTGGTACCGACCCACCGGGCCGTCAGGGCCCATGATGAAGGCGGTGTTGTAGAGGCATCCCGAGAGCTGCTCGATGCCGCCGAACAGGAGGTACACGCCCAACTCGACGGCCAGGCCGGCCAGGTGCCTCAGGGGCGGGGCGTCGGGCCAGGTTTGGGCCACAGTGCGGTAGCGGTCGAGCTGCTCCTCGCCCGGCACTGATCCGCGGAGGTCGGTGAGGCAGTAACCGTCCAGGCAGGCCTCCGGGGCGACGATGAGGTCGGCGCCACGATGGGCTGCTTCCCGGGCCAGCCGCTCCAGGCGGCCGACGTTGCCCTGCACGTCCCACTTCACATTGGGGAGGACCAGACCGGCGAGGGTAACGGTACTAGGGGATTGGGTCACGCGCTTTCGCTCCGGCGCAGGGCGTCCTCTAGCGCTCGGACGAAGGCCTGCTCCGGCAAGGCGCCGTCGGCGTAGGCGGAGTCATTGATGACCGTTCGAGGGACGCCTCGCACCTCGTAGCGCATCACCAGGTGGGGGAATTCCATAGCCTCGATGCAGTCGGCCCGTACCCTATCGCTCTCCAGGGCCAGCCTGTGGGCCAGGCGCACGGCCTGGGGGCAGTAGGGTCAGGTGGGAGTGGTGAAGACCTGCAGGTGCACGTCCTGATCCAGCCGTGCCAGGGCGACGCGGGTGGAATCCAGCAGGCCGGAGTCGCCGCGAGAGACGTCGACGATGGCATCGAGTAGAGCGCCGAACTCGTAGCCTGCGGGAATGCCGTAGAACCGAATGCCGTAGTCCTTCTGGCCGATGACGGCGATGGCAGGGATCTTGTCGATACCGTAGGACTGGGCCAGATCGCGTTCCTCGATGAAATCGTGGACTTCCGCCTCCACCGCCGCGGATGTTCCAGCCACCTGCGTCACCAGGCGCCGCGTGTCCAGGCAGTACTCGCACTCCACTTCCTGGGTGAACATAACCAGGCGCACGGGACGCTCCAGGCCTCTTAGCCGCTGACTGACCAGCTGCAGCTGTCTATCATCCAGGACCATTGCCTGCCTCCTGAGGGATAGCTCCGTCGGCCCCGTCGAAGGTGATGCCGGCGTCAGTGGGCAAGGCCAGCCCGGCAGCGACCTCGACCGCCTTGAGGATTCCGGAAGGGACCACGCAAGCCGGGTGCGGGAGCAGGCTACGAGCGGCGTCGAGGACAGCCGGGATCTGACCCCGGTAGGAGATTTCCCGGAGAGGGTCGAGGCGGATCAGCGACTGGGCCAGGCGACGGACGGAGGGGCAGTCGCTCGTGACGGAGAGGACGACCTCGCCGTCGGGTTCCAGCTGTGCGCGAACGCGCGTGGCGAAACCGCAGGCTCCGGCTCTGATGGTTGCCTCGGTCACTAGACAGCTCCCACCGGCTGATGTAGCGGCGCGTCTGGCGCCGACCGTGGACATCTTAGCTCAGTTGCGATGAGACGCACAACGTCCTGCGCCAGCATGAGGGGCAGTTAAGAGGGGAAGAGGGCGGCGCCGGCAGCTGGGTCCGTGTCGTCAGGCCGGAAGTGAGAGAGCGAGGGGACACTCCGTTGGCACGGCCGAGGACGTCTTCGAGCGACTGAGTGCGAGTCAACGTTTTGGCGCAGGCAGAAGGTGAAGCCCTCCTGGCTGGCAAACTCACCTTGTGGCGGACTTGACACGGTGGCGCTCCCGGTGTATCTTCAGTGCGTATTGCTAGCGCGTACCTTGACAACCAAGTGTCTGCTCCTCACCACGGTGAGGCTGTTGGAGAGTCACGGGAGTTGGCTTCACGTTAGGCGGAGACCTCGCTCTCCGGGATTTGACCAGCCCCTAGGTATGTGGTATCCTATACTCTTGTGAGGCGGGTTGTCAGCCCTGACGGGGGAGCCGCGATTGGGGCGCGGGGTCGTGGAGTACGGCACTGCGAAGCCCCTCTCGGCCAGGGAGTTGCCTGCCGGGACGAAGCCTGGGGTATCCGATGAGCGCGGCGCTCTAGCGGCGCGGGGAACCCGGGGTAGTGGGTCTCCCTCTTGAGGTAGAGTGACCCGGTAGTCAGGCGCGAAGCCCCGAGAGTCAGATTTGACAGGGGTGAAGCGATCTGATAGGATATCAGGGTGCTGAGAGGGAAGGTCTCCCTCGGCTCGCAGTTCCTCACCGTAGTGACAGCAGCCCGATGGGTTAGCATAGGGACGCGTGCGAGTGGGCACCTTAACAACTGAAGAGTGGTAGGAACTAAGTTGGGCTCCAATTTGAGTTCCACAAAAGCTAAGGAAACTCTTCTTATGGAGAGTTTGATCCTGGCTCAGGATGAACGCTAGCGGCGCGCCTGATCCATGCAAGTCGAACGGACCTGCCTTCTTCGGATAGCAGGTTAGTGGCGAACGGGTGAGTAACACGTTGGTGACCTACCCCTGAGTGGGGGATAACTACTCGAAAGGGTAGCTAATCCCGCATGAGCTCCGGCATTCGGTTGTCGGAGGAAAGGCTTCGGCCGCTCGGGGAGGGGCCTGCGGCGGATTAGCTAGTTGGTAGGGTAATGGCCTACCAAGGCGATGATCCGTAGGGGGCGTGAGAGCGTGGCCCCCCACACTGGCACTGAGACACGGGCCAGACTCCTACGGGAGGCAGCAGGAAGGAATCTTGCGCAATGGGCGAAAGCCAGACGCAGCGACGCCGCGTGGGCGATGAAGGCCTTCGGGTTGTAAAGCCCTTTTCCGAGGGAAGAGAAGGGACGGTACCTCGGGAATAAGCCTCGGCTAACTACGTGCCAGCAGCCGCGGTAATACGTAGGAGGCAAGCGTTATCCGGATTCACTGGGCGTAAAGGGCGCGCAGGCGGCCGCGAAAGTCGTGCGTGAAAGCTCCCGGCTCAACTGGGAGAGGTCGTGCGATACTTCGTGGCTCGAGGTCAGAAGAGGGGAGCGGAATTCCCGGTGTAGCGGTGAAATGCGTAGATATCGGGAGGAACACCAGTGGCGAAGGCGGCTCCCTGGTCTGCACCTGACGCTGAGGCGCGAAAGCGTGGGGAGCGATCGGGATTAGATACCCCGGTAGTCCACGCTGTAAACGATGGATGCTGGGTGTTGGTGGTATCGACCCCATCAGCGCCGTAGCTAACGCGTTAAGCATCCCGCCTGAGGACTACGGCCGCAAGGCTAAAACTCAAAGGAATTGACGGGGGCCCGCACAAGCAGCGGAGCGTGTGGTTTAATTCGATGCAACGCGAAGAACCTTACCAGGGCTTGACATGTACGTGGTAGGGATGCGAAAGCTGAACGACCCCTTCGGGGGAGCGTACACAGGTGCTGCATGGCTGTCGTCAGCTCGTGCCGTGAGGTGTTGGGTTAAGTCCCGCAACGAGCGCAACCCTTGCCACTAGTTGTACTTCTCTAGTGGGACTGCCGGTACCAAACCGGAGGAAGGTGGGGACGACGTCAAGTCAGCATGGCCTTTATGTCCTGGGCTACACACACGCTACAATGGCCGGTACAATGGGTAGCCAAGCCGCGAGGCGGAGCCAATCCTAAAAAGCCGGTCTCAGTTCAGATTGCAGTCTGCAACCCGACTGCATGAAGGCGGAGTTGCTAGTAACCGCAGGTCAGCCTTACTGCGGTGAATACGTTCCCGGGCCTTGTACACACCGCCTGTCAGCTCATGGGAGCCGGTAACGCCTGAAGTCGGTGAGCCAACCGCGAGGGGGCAGCCGCCGAAGGCGGGACTGGTGACTGGGAGTAAGTCATAACAAGGTAGCCGTACCGGAAGGTGCGGCTGGATCACCTCCTTTCTAGGGAGCATGACCATGGCCCACGGGCCGAGGTCCACTCCTAGGTCGGTCGCCCAGCCAAACAACTGGGTGTCTGCCCGACAGGTTCCTACCACTCTTCGGTTGCTAAGGTGCGGGCCTTTAGCTCAGTTGGCTAGAGCACTCCTCTGATAAGGGAGAGGTCTCTGGTTCGAGTCCAGAAAGGCCCACCTCAGGGGAGCGGAGGCCAGCTTGGGGATGTAGCTCAGTTGGGAGAGCGCCTCCTTTGCACGGAGGAGGGCAGCGGTTCGAGCCCGCTCATCTCCACTGATGGCCGAACTTGACAGGATATGCGGTGTGAGGTAGACTGGCCACCTGAGGTCAGGTGAGGGATTTGACGAGGACGGACAGCAGCTAAGAACACAATAGGCAAAGGCCCAGGTATGCGAGTCCCAGGCGGCTCCGCAGAGGCGGGCCGCCTTTAGTGTCGGTTCGACGATTGGCCCCTGGGCAGGGGCGCAGGGGCCAGCAGTCGAGCTGGCGGCCGAGAGGCCGGGTTGGAACCTTAACAACTGAACAGGATGCAAGGCGCATCTGAGGTGAACGTGTGTTCAAGCTACTAAGGGCACATGGTGGATGCCTTGGCGCCAAGAGCCGAAGAAGGACGTGGCACACTGCGATAAGCTTCGGGGAGCCGTGTGCAGGCTTTGATCCGAAGATATCCGAATGGGGAAACCCACCCGGGGGAATGCCCGGGTACCTCCCGGCTGAACACATAGGCCGGGAGGGGGGAACCAGGGGAACTGAAACATCTTAGTACCCTGAGGAAAAGAGATCATTCCCTGAGTAGTGGCGAGCGAAAGGGGAGTAGCCCAAACCGATGCCGTGTAAGGCTGCAGCCGTTGCGGTGTCGGCGTTGTAGGGCGCGACTGGGCCTCTGCAGGGGCCCAAGGGAGTTACAAAACTGGCTGGGATGCGAAAGGTACTGGAAAGGCCTGCCGCAGAGGGTGACAGCCCCGTAGAGCACCGAGCCGGTCTCCCGTCGCTGACCCTGAGTACCGCCGGGCACGCTAATCCGGCGGGAAGCAGGGAGGCCCACCTCCCAAGGCTAAATACTCTTGGTGACCGATAGTGGACAAGTACCGTGAGGGAAAGGTGAAAAGAACCCCAGTGCGGGGAGTGAAATAGAACCTGAAACCATGTGCCTACAAGCGGTCGGAGGGCTATGCCCCTTCGGGGGAAGGCCTGACGGCGTGCCTTTTGGAGAATGAGCCGGCGAGTTACTCTTTGTGGCAAGGTTAAGGCAGTTACAGCCGGAGCCGAAGCGAAAGCGAGTCTGAATAGGGCGTTCAGTCGCAAGGAGTAGACCCGAAACCAGGTGAGCTACCCATGGCCAGGGTGAAGCGGGAGTAATGTCTCGTGGAGGCCCGAACCCACTAACGTTGCAAAGTCAGGGGATGAGCTGTGGGTAGAGGTGAAATGCCAAACGAACCTGGAGATAGCTGGTTCTCCCCGAAATAGCTTTAGGGCTAGCCTCGAGCGTTCAGTGACGGAGGTAGAGCACTGGATTGGCCAGGGGGCGCAAGCTTACCGAACCAAACCAAACTCCGAATGCCGTCACTCCAGAGCTCGGGAGTTGGACTGCGTGAGATGAGTTTCGTGGTCGAGAGGGAAACAGCCCAGACCACCGGCTAAGGCCCCCAAGTCCAGGCTAAGTGGTAAAGGATGTGGGGTTACTTAGACAGCCAGGAGGTTGGCTTAGAAGCAGCCATCCTTTAAAGAAAGCGTAATAGCTCACTGGTCAAGTGATCCTGCGCCGAAAATGTAGCGGGGCTCAAGCCTGGCGCCGAAGCCGTGGGCCTGCCGTAAGGTGGGCAGTAGGGGAGCGTTCCGCCAGCGTGGAAGGCAGACCGTGAGGACTGCTGGAGCGGGCGGAAGTGAGAATGCCGGCATGAGTAGCGTGAAACACGTGAGAACCGTGTTCGCCGTAAGCCTAAGGTTTCCGACGGAAGGTTAATCCGCGTCGGGTTAGTCGGGCCTAAGCTGAGGACGAGAGTCGTAGGCGATGGACAACAGGTTAATATTCCTGTACCGCGTCGGGTCGTTTGAGCGATGGGGTGACGCGGTGGGGTAGACCAGCCTCTTATTGGATTGAGGTGCCAAGCTCGTAGGGAGATGACGGTGGTAGGCAAATCCGCCACCCGATCCCGAGGAGTGATGGCGGGCCGTAAGGCCAGAAGTGGTTGAGCCCTGCCGCCGAGAAAAACCTCTAGCGAGGCCCACGCGCCCGTACCGCAAACCGACACTGGTAGGCGGGTAGAGTATACCAAGGCGATCGGGAGAACCCTCGTTAAGGAACTAGGCAACTTGACTCCGTAACTTCGGGAGAAGGAGTGCCCCGTAAGGTGAAGCACCTAGCGTGTGGAGCCTGGCGGGGTCGCAGAGAAACGGCCCTGGCGACTGTTTAACAAAACCACAGGTCTCTGCTAAAGCGAAAGCTGAAGTATAGGGGCTGACGCCTGCCCAGTGCCGGAAGGTTAAGGGGAGAGGTTAGCCGCAAGGCGAAGCTTTGAACCGAAGCCCCGGTGAACGGCGGCCGTAACTATAACGGTCCTAAGGTAGAGTTGCTGCCTGCCTCGATGGTAACATCGAGGGCAATACCCGGCTGTATGCGGGAAACCCCTTAGAGCCCTGCCTACTCGAGAACGAGCTTCGTATCTCAGTAACAACGGTCAGGGATTGGGCAATCCGCAGGAAACCGCCTCTGGGCGGGATCCTCAGAGACTATACGCCGGGCGTCCAGCTGGAGACGTAACGAGATGGATCTCTCTCCCGATTGGGTGGTCGGGTTCGTTGACGGAGAGGGGTGCTTCTACGTGGGCATCAATCCTCATCCGGAGATGAGCCTGGGCTACCAGGTTCTGCCCGAGTTCCGGGTGGTACAGCACGAGCGAGACGTCGCGGTCCTCTATGCCCTGAAGCGGTTCTTCCGCGCCGGGGTGGTGAGACGGAACCACGACGACCGTTACGAGCTGAGAGTGCGTAAGCTTAGTGCACTGGCTGATGTCGTCCGCTTCTTCGAAGAGCATCCGCTCAAGACCAAGAAGCGGGTGGACTTCCTGAAGTTCAGGCAGGTCGTCAGACTGATGCAGGAGGGGGCGCACCTGACCCGGGAAGGGCTGGAACGGATCGTCACCATCACAATGGAGATGAACCGGGGGGGAGAAGGAGTCGGCGGCGGAGGTAATCGCAGCGATACGTATGACTGGACGAAGAGATAGTCCACCTCCGATCGGAAACGACGGGGATAGGTGAGCGAAATTCCTTGTCGGGTAAGTTCCGACCCGCACGAATGGCGTAACGACTGGGGCGCTGTCTCAACGAGGGACCCGGTGAAATTGAAGTAGGCGTGAAGATGCGCCAAACCCGCAGCGGGACAAAAAGACCCCGTGGAGCTTTACTGCAGCTTGATATTGAGCTAGGGCTTGGTCTGTAGAGGATAGGTGGGAGGCTATGAAGCCGGGGCGCCAGCCTCGGTGGAGCCGCCAGTGGAATACCACCCTGATCAAGTCTTGGCCCTAACCTGCACCGTTATCCGGTGTGGAGACAGTGTCAGGCGGGCAGTTTGACTGGGGCGGTCGCCTCCTAAAGGGTAACGGAGGCGCCCAAAGGTTCCCTCAGGCTGAATGGAAACCAGCCGTTGAGTGTAAAGGCACAAGGGAGCTTGACTGCAAGGCCTACAAGCCGAGCAGAGACGAAAGTCGGGCTTAGTGATCCTACGGCTCTGTGTGGAAAGGCCGTGGCTTACCGGATAAAAGTTACCCCGGGGATAACAGGCTAGTGTGGCCCAAGAGTTCACATCGACGGCCACGCTCGGCACCTCGATGTCGGCTCGTCACATCCTGGGGCGGGAGTACGTCCCAAGGGTTGGGCTGTTCGCCCATTAAAGTGGTACGCGAGCTGGGTTCAGACCGTCGTGAGACAGGTCGGTCTCTATCCGCTGTGGGCGTAGGGGATTTGAGGAGAGCTGCTCCTAGTACGAGAGGACCGGAGCGGACAGACCTCTAGTGTGCCAGTTGTCCCGCCAGGGGCATCGCTGGGTAGCTACGTCTGGCAGAGATAACCGCTGAAAGCATCTAAGTGGGAAACTCGCTCCAAGATTAGATCCCCCACCAGGTAACTGGGTAAGGCCGCTGGTAGACTACCAGTTTGATAGGCGGCGTGTGTAAGCGCAGCAATGCGTTCAGCTAAGCCGTACTAATGGCCGAGGGCTTGAACTCCAACCGTTCACCTTGCTGCTAAGCATCCTGTTCAGTACTTAGGGTTCCAACCGTGGTCAATCAGAGACTCCTTGGTGACCATAGCGGAGGGGAAACACCCTGCTCCATTCCGAACCAGGCAGTTAAGCCCTCCAGCGCTGATGGTACTGCCCGGGCAACTGGGTGGGAGAGTAGGTCATCGCCAAGGGGTCTCTGTTTGCGTCTAGCGGCTTCGCTCTGCTCACTCCCCTCTTCGTTCCGCCCCGCTAATCGTTGACATCCCTCCCATCCCACATTACCATGACCGCGCCCCGGCACCGAGCGCTTTCCAGCGGGTCTGGGCGCACTCTTGGCTGTAGTGAGGGTGAAATGGCCATCCGCCTTGGTGTCGCGTGGTACCCGGAGCATTGGCCGGAGGAGCGCTGGCAGGTAGACCTGGACCTCATGCGCCGCGCCGGCTTGAGCGTGGTACGCATTGGTGAATTCGCCTGGGCGGATCTGGAGCCGGAAGAGGGCCGGTTCGATCTGGCCTGGCTAGTGCGGGCTACAGACCTGGCCCATCGCAACGGACTCTCAGTGGTGATTGGCACGCCCACCGCTGCCCCTCCCGCCTGGCTGACGCGGGCCTACCCGGAGGTGTTGGCGGTGGATCGGACAGGGCAGCCGGCCCAGCACGGCAAGCGCTGCCACTACGACGTCACCAGCCCTCTCTATCGCGCCTTCTGTGCCCGCATCGCCGAAGAGATGGCTCGGACTTTGGGCCGGGCCCCCGGCGTCATCGGCTGGCAGATTGACAATGAGTACAACCGGGTGAGCTTCAGCCGGCAGGCAGCGGTGGGATTCCGCCTATGGCTGCAGCGGCAATACGCCGACGAGCGCGGCCATCCCTCACTGGAACGACTGAACCAGGCCTGGACGACTTCATACTGGAGCGAGCGTTACCGAGACTGGGCCGAGATCCCGCTGCCGGCCGAGGAGAACCATAACCCCGGCCTGGTGCTCAGCTTCCGCCGCTTCGTCACTGAGGCGTACCTAGAGCACCAGCGGGCACAGATCGCGGCCATCCGCGCCCACGCCGATCCGTCACACTGGATCACCAGCAACTTCATGGGCTTCTTCCCCGGCTTCGACCACTACACCATCTGTGAGGAGCTGGACTTGGCGTCGTGGGATCACTACATCGGCACCGGCCATCTGGATCTTGACCGGGCCGGCGCTGCCCACGATCTGACCCGGGGCTTCAAGCGGCGCAACTTCTGGGTGATGGAGACGCAGCCAGGCTGCGTCAACTGGTCGCCCATCAACAACGTTCTGGACCGCGGGGAAGCGAGGGTCATGGCCTGGAACGGCATCGCCCATGGTGCCGACGCGGTCCTGTACTGGCAGTGGCGGTCCGCCCTCGGCGGGCAGGAGCAATACCACGGTACGCTGCTGGCGCCGGATGGCCAGCCCCGCCCCTTCTACCGCGAAGTGCAGGAGTTGGCCAGGGACGTTGATCGGCTGGGGGACTTGCTGGATGGCACCACTGTGAACGCCGAGGTGGCACTGCTGCACTCCTACGAGGATCGGTGGGCTATAGATGGGCAGCGTCACCACCGCGACTTCGATCCGCTAGAGCACCTGCTGCACTTCTATCGTCCCTTTGCTGTCCGTAGCATTGCCACCGACATCATCTCTACCCGCGCCCCATTGCTGGGCCATGGATACCGCCTGGTGATTGCTGCGCCGGTGCACATCGTTGACGATGCCATCGCGGCAGAGTTGCTCGCCTTCGTGCGCGAGGGCGGCCACCTGGTGCTGGGCCCTCGCAGCGGCTTCAAGGACGCCGACAATGCACTGCAGCCGCAGCGACAGCCGGCTCTGCTACAGGAGGCCGCCGGTGCGCACGTCGAGGAGTACTATGCCCTGAGGGATCCGGTTCCGGTGCGTCTGGGGGTGCACGGCGAGGAGAGCTCGGGCATGGCATCCATCTGGGCCGAGTGGCTGGAGCCGGGCATCGGCACCCAGGTGCTGGCCCGCTACGGAGTTTCGAACGGCTGGCTGGACGGCCAGGCGGCGGTGACGGCGCATCAGTTCGGGCGCGGCAGGGTCTACTACGTGGGCGCCTGGATGGATGACGGGCTACAGAGCCGGCTGCTAGGGTGGATCGGGGCGCAGGCGGGCGTCGAACCGGTACTGGCGGGCCTTCCGCCAGCGGTGCGGGCCGTGCGCCGAGGCGATGCCTTCGTCATTCTCAACGGGGGTCGGGAGCCAGCATCGGTGCGCCTCCCCTGGAGGGGATACGACCACCTGGGCGGGGACGGCCCGGTGGAGGAGCTCAGCCTGGGCGCCTACGGCGTGGCTGTGGTGACGAGAGCCGACTAGCTGGCTTGCCGGGGCGATGGTGCAGGACGCGAGGAGAGAGCCTTGGCCAGAGTCTATGCCTGTTTCTGGTTCGATGTCGAGGACTACATAACCCCGGAGAGCGATGACGCCCTCAAGGCTCTCCTGCGGTTGTTCGTGCAACGGGGGGCGCCCGGTACCTGGAAGATCGTGGGAGAGAAATACCGGACGCTCTGCCGCCGAGGTCGGTCCGACATCCTGGATCTGCTTCATCGCCAGGACATTGGCTATCACACCGACAATCACAGCCAGCACCCAACCATCTCTGAGTACGCGACGGGGCTGGGGTGGCGGGCGGGAGTGGAGGAGTTCGACTGCCGGGAACGACCGGGCTTCGAGGAGTTGCGGCGGGGATTTGGCAGCATCTCCTGCTATGGCCAGCCGGGCGGATCCTGGGCTCCCCAGGCCTTTCCCGTGCTTTCCCGCTGGGGCATACCCATGTACCTGGACGAGGGGCGGAACGTGGGGCTCGACCGGCAACCATTCTGGTTCCAGAACCTGCTGACCGCCTTCAACTTGCAGGACAACTGCATCCGAGCTGACATCTGGCAGGCGGACAAGGGAAGGGCCCTCGAGCACGCTCGCGCCGCCCTCAGCCGAGTCGCTGACCGGTTGGCGCCGACAGGCGGCCTGATTAGCATCTACTATCATCCCTGTGAGTTCGCGACTAGCCAGTTCTGGGATGGGGTCAACTTCGGGCGGGGAAGGAACACGCCTCGCCCCCAGTGGCGGGGGGCTCCTCTCCTGAGCCGAGAGGAAGCAGAAGCCCGGCTGAGCTTGTTCGCGGACTTCCTCGACCTGGCGCTAGAGCATCCTAACGTGGAGGTGGTGGACGCCGGCCAGCTGCTGGGGCTATACGGAGGGCGAGAGCCGGCAGGGCCCGTGCCAATGGGTGAACTGATCGGTCTCGCCGGTACATGGGTGGGCAGATAACCTACGCCCGCTCTTCTGTGGGCACGCTCTCCCCCGCGGAAATGCTGACCGGGCTGCTGGAGGCCTTGGCCCAGTGGAGCGAGTTCGGCGTGCTGCCGGACGCGGTGAGAGTTATGTCGCCACTGGGACCAGTTGAGAGGGGAGGAAGCAGCGAAGGGGGACGGGCCAGAGTGGCTGAGGTAGCCGAGGCGGCCCGCTTGGCGCTGGATTCGACACGCGCCCACGGGCACCTGCCGGCCAGCGTGTCCCTGGCCGATCGGCGGCTGGGTCCAGCGGCTCTCTTTGCTGCGGCGGTGGCAACGGCGCGATCCCTCGCTTCCGGGGCCGGCCCCGAGGAGCTGGTGGCTTTCCCGGCCGCTCGGCTGTGTCTGGAGGACAACGTAGCTCGGGATGAGGATAGCGTCTGGGAATGGAGCATCTTCCCGGAGGGCTTCAGCGCCCCCGACCTCTTGGACCTGACCCGTCTGCAGGCCTGGACCATGAAGCCGGCCGTCCTCCGGTAGGGGGATTTCACCGCCGAGATCGCCGGGAGCGCAGAGAAGACACGAAATCGGTCATGGGCTGTATGGGACAAGGATTGCCCTGGACACACCCCTACCCCTCAGGCCTACAGCCCATTCCTTTCTCTGCGCCCTCTGCGATCTCGGCGGTGAGATGCTTTCAGCAGGGGCGGAGCTTGTCCACCACCAGTTGAGCTAGGAACTGCCGCTCCTCGCCGTTGTCGAAGCGAACCGTCACGATCTGGTCCCCGTTCTCGTCGCTGAGGGCGGTCACCCGTCCCGGGCCGAAGTCGGGGTGCTTCACCCGCATGTGGAGAGCGTAGCGAGGAATGGGCTCGGAGGGAGCGCTGGGCACCGGAGCGCTGCGAGCCTCGCGGTAGGCCCGATCTACCCAGAGGTCGGCCCAGGTCTGGAGGTCCCGAGGAGTGCGGACGGTGGCACGGATCTCGTCGCTCCGCTGCCGGGCTTGGCGCAGCTTTTCCATGAGGGCCAGCTTGCGCTCCGGTTCCAGGTCTGAGGTAGCTGCTCTTCGCGCAGCCCAGGCCAGCGCCGAATTGAGGGCCCGGAAGACGTCCGCCGGCTCGTCGTACACATCGAACCGGAGGAGCCGGATGCCGCGCTCCTCGCACAGGCGCTCACGGATGGCCTCTCGCTCCTCCTGCTGCTGGCGTTCCTGTTCGTCCGGCCCGCGCCGCTGCTGCCGCCCGCGGAGACCCTCGGTGCGGATGGCCAGCCCCACTTCGGGTAGAAGGTAGTTGAGCTTGAGGGGGCGCCTGGTATCCGGGTTGATCAGCCAGGGCGGTGAGGGATCACGCTGGATCTCCAATCCCTCGAACACCCGGGCTATGATCTCGCGCCAGGCGAACTGCTCGGTGTCCATTACCTGCTCTCAGCCTGCGCCCTACGAGCGGGACAGATCACTCGATGATGCTCCAGCCGGACTGCACCGCCAGTCGCCTGAGCCGGTCCTCGGGCGCCACCGCCACCGGATTGCCGACCAGGCTCAGGACGGGATGGTCGGAGAGGCTGTCAGCGTAGGCGAAGGACCGGGCCAGGTCCACCTGCGGCAGTGAGGTCTCCAGGTATCCTCGCAACCGCTCCACCTTGCCCGGGCCGTACGAGGCGGGCGGCACCAGCCGCCCGGTATAGACGCCGTCCTGAACCTCCAGCTGGGTGCCCAGCGCTACCGGGATGTCCACCAACTGGGCGAAGGCCTCCAGTAGAGGCTGCAGGGCTCCGGAGAGAAGGATGACGGCGTGTCCCTGGCGACGATGGTGGTCAACTCTTTCCAACATCTCGGGTCGAACCGTCGGTTGGAGGTCCTCACGGGCCACTTCCTGCATCAAGTCCCTAGCTTCTTTTACCGGCACGTGCCTCAGCACCCAGGGCATATGTTCAGCCCACTCCTGTCGCAGCCGATCCGGGTTGCCCAGGCCGAGCTTCACCAGCGGGTACCGTGGGTAGTGATAGGCCAGATGGGCGAGGACGGGGAGCACGTTGCGGCGTTGCCGAAGCATACGCGCAATAAGCTGCTGCCAGACAGGCGCGCTGACCAGGGTACCGTCGAAGTCGAATATGGCTGCAATCATGGCGAAGCCGCATCCCGGGAGCGGCCGGAGGCCGCTGGGCCGCATTATAGCCTCAGCTCAAGGTGCGCTCAAACTCACCGGGCGCCGTCTTCACACGGACCAAGGACGGAAGCGTGTGGAGGTGGAAAAGGAAACCTCACTTCCGGCGGTGCTTTTGGCATGGGGTGGCGCCGTGTGCTAACATCGCCCAGGATGGAGGCCAAATCCAAGCGGGGAAGTGCGTGGTGCTCCACTGGGCTACTGCGCCCGCCATCCTTGGATTTGGCTTAGTTTGGCTGTGCGAAAAGGAGCCGCCCCAATGGAGACCAGGCTGGTTGGCAGAACGGCGGAAGTCATCATCGCACCGGAGAGGCCAACGGTCTTGATCGGTGAGCGCATCAACCCGACGGGGAAGAAGCGGCTGGCTGCTGCCATGGCGGCCGGAGACCTGGCGCTGATTCAGCGCTATGCTCGAGAGCAGGTCGAGGCCGGAGCGGACGTGATAGACGTGAACGTAGGCGCCGCCGGAGTGAACGAGGACACCTTCCTGGCCGAGGCGGTGCAGGCGGTTGCTGAGGAAGTCGGGGTGCCTGTCGCCGTGGACTCGACCAGACCGGCGGCACTGGAAGCAGCCCTAAAGGTAGCTCCCGGGAGGCCGCTGCTGAACTCGGTCAACGGAGAGGAACGGTCGCTAGCCGAGATTCTGCCGCTTGCGGCTGAGTACAGGGTGCCGGTCGTGGCGCTGTGCATGGACGACTCTGGCATACCATCCAGCGCGGAGGGACGGCTGGGGGTGGCCCGCAAGATCGCTGAGAGGGCGGAAGCCCTGGGCATTGGACCTGAGGACCTGTTGGTGGACTGCCTGGCGCTGACGGTGAGCTCGGACGCTAACGCAGCGCAGGTGACTCTGGATGCCATGAGCATGGTGCGCCAGGAATTGGGGCTCAACCTCACCTTGGGCGCCAGTAACGTCTCGTTCGGCCTCCCCGATCGCGAGTTGTTGAATGGCGTGTTTCTCGGCTTGGCGATCCGCGCCGGACTGAACGCTCCCATCGTGGACGCGGCGAAGTCGCGGCCGTACGTACTAGCTGCCGACGTACTCCTGGGGAAGGACGAGTGGGCCATGCGCTACATAACGGCTTACCGCGAGCGGCAGGCCCGAGCATAGGAGCCTGGGGTGGAGAGTACCGGTCACACCTGTTTCGTTGATTTCGAGCCCGTTGGGCGGCGCGCCGCTTGCCGCCGCCAGACCGATCTGCTCACCATCGCTCGGGAGGCAGGCATCAGCATCGCCGCCTTGTGCGGCGGACGTGGCACGTGCGGGCGTTGTCGGGTGCAGGTGCTGGAAGGGGACGTCTCTCCCCTCACTGAGGCCGAGCGCCGAGTGCTCGGCCGGGCGGCGGACGAGGGGATGCGACTTGCCTGCCAGACCTCGGTCCGCGGAAACGTCAAGGTCTACATCCCCCCCACGTCACTCACGGCCAAGCAGCGCACCCAGGTTGAGGGCGAGGCAGTCGAGTATGAACTGGATCCACCGGTTCGGGCGGTACCTGTAGAGCTGGCCGAGCCCGCGCTGACCGACCTTAGGGCGGACGCGGCTCGGGTCAGGGACTACCTCCGCGGCACTGAGGAGCTGGAAGCCGTCTTCGACTACGCCGTCCTGCGCAATATGTCGGATCAGCTGCGGGCGGCCGATTGGCAGGTTCGCGTGGTCCTCCGCGGACGCGAGGTCGTGTCTCTTCTGCATGCCGACCGTGCTCCGCTGGGCCTTGCGGTAGACTTGGGCACTACCAAGGTGGCCGGCTATCTGGTGGATCTCACCACGGGGGCTACCTTGGCTGCCGAGGGCATCATGAACCCGCAGATCTCCTATGGCGAGGATGTCATGGCGCGGGTGGCCTATGCCCTGGAAGGCCCGGACAAGGCCGATCTACTGCAGCGGGTCATAGTGTCGGGCATCGGCGACCTGGTCCGGGAGCTGAGCGAGCGGGCCGAGGTGAAGAGCACGGACATCGTGGAAGCGGTGGTTGTAGGCAACACGGCCATGCACCACCTGTTCTTGGGACTCCCGGTGAGGCAGCTGGGGAACGCCCCCTACTTAGCTGCCACCAGCGACCCGCTCGACATCAAAGCTCGGGACCTCGGGTTGCCCTTGGCCGCCGGGGCCTACGTGCACCTTCTGCCCAACATCGCCGGCTTCGTGGGGGCGGACCACGTGGCCATGATCCTGGCTACTGGCATGTATCGGGCGCAGGAAACCACCATCGCCTTGGACATCGGCACCAACACCGAGATTGCCCTCTACCACGGTGGCCGTCTCATCACCTGCTCCACGGCCTCCGGCCCAGCCTTCGAGGGAGCCCACATCTCGTGCGGGATGCGGGCCGCGGAGGGAGCGGTCGAGCGGGTGCAGATCGTGGACAGCAGAGTCAGATACCAGACCATCAACGATCGGCCCCCGGTGGGCATCTGCGGCTCGGGCATACTGGACGCGGTGGCTCAGCTGTATCGTAACCAGATCCTGGACGTGAAGGGGGGCATGCAGGAGGGCCATGCCCGGGTGCGGAGTACCCCGACGGGCCGCGAGTTCGTGCTCGTGCCGGCGGCGGAGACCGCCATCGGCCAGGATATCACCATCACTCGGGCCGATGTGGGCGAGATTCAGCTGGCCAAGGCGGCCATGCGCGCTGGTGTGAACGTTCTGCTGGACGAGGCGGGTATTCGCCCTGAGGATGTGCAGCGTTTCATCGTAGCGGGCGCCTTCGGCACGTTCATAGACGTCCAGAGCGCCATGGACATCGCCATGTTCCCCCGCTTGCCTCTGGAGCGGTTCGAGCAGGTGGGCAACGCGGCTGGCGCCGGCGCGCGGATGGCCCTGCTGTCACGGCATGCCCGGGCCCGAGCGGTCGAGATCGCCCGCACAGCGGAGTACATCGAACTTACCAACGACCGGCGGTTCTCGGAGCAGTTCACTCTGGCCATGTTCCTGTCGCAGGATCTGATGCAGTAGTGGGCGACACTCCCCGATCAGTGACGGGCCGGCTTGCTCACCGGAGCGTGGTGCTGGCCCTGGGGGCGGTGCTACTGTTGGTGTTTCTGGCGCTGCCGCCGCATTCCATCGGGGAGAAGGCCGCGCTCATCGGATATGGCCTATGCCACCAGGAGGCGGAACGCTCCTACTTCGTGGGGGGCCGCCAGTTGCCTCTCTGTGCCAGGGACACAGGCACGTACCTGGGGGCGCTGGCCACCCTGGCTTGCGTGGCGGCGACGCGTCGCCGCCGGGGAACGGAGCTGCCTCCGACCGCGCTGCTGGTGGCCTATGCCTTGGGCTTCGTGTTTTTCGTCGTGGACGGGGTGAACTCCTACGCCGGCCCGCTGCCGCTGCTCCCCCGGCTCTATCCTCCCGACAATCGGTTGAGGCTGCTCAGCGGGATGCTGATGGGTTCGGGGATAGCCGCCATCCTGGTGCCCCTGTTCAACTATACCGTCTGGATGACGGCGCCCAGGGTTAGAGCCCTGAGCGGCCCGGCCCTTGCGGCGCTACCGCTGGCGCTCGCCCTGAGCTACATCTCCGTGGTGGGGGCGCCCTCCTGGATGTACTTGCCTCTGGCAGGCGCGCTGGCGTTCGGGGTGCTGCTGGTGCTCTCGGCGGTCAACGGGCTGCTGTTGCTGGTGATTCTGAGGCAGGACCAGCTAGGGCGGGAGTGGCGTGATGCGTTGTACGTGCTGAGCTGGGGGCTGATGCTCACCGCGATGGAGCTGGTCGCATTAGGCGTGCTCAGGTACTTCGTGGAGAGGACCGTTGCCTGACCGGCAGCGAGCCACTGGATGGCGATGCGCAGGAGATGAAGCAGAGGAGTAGGTCTACATGGTGTTGACGACCCGCCGCCACGTGCTCCCCAACGGTCTCACCGTTATCGTGCGCCCCTCGCGCGCGGTGCCCATCGTCAGTTCGTGGCTGTGGTATCGGGTGGGCAGCCGCAACGAACCTTCGGGTATGACGGGTGCCGCTCATTGGGTGGAGCACATGATGTTCAAGGGCACCCCCAAGTACCCGCGGGGGCAGCTGGACCGGCTGGTGGCCCGCAACGGAGGGGCCTTCAACGCCTTCACTCACACAGACTACACCTGCTACTTCGAGACCCTTCCTGCCGAGCGGCTGGACCTGGCGCTCGACATCGAATCCGACCGGATGGTGAATGCATCGTTCGAGCCCTCTGAGGTAGAGTCGGAGCGAACCGTGGTGATCTCGGAGAGAGAGGGACTGGAGAACACCCCCGAGTTTCTGCTTTCCGAGGAGGTAACGGCGGCCGCGTTCAAGGTCCATCCCTATCACCATGAAGTCATAGGCTGGAAGGCCGACCTGGAGAGCATGACGCGGGACCAGTTGTACGGGCTGTACCGGCGGTACTACTCTCCGGGCAACGCTGTGCTGGTGCTAGTGGGCGATCTGGATGAGGACCGGACCCTGCGCCGAGTGGAGGAGACGTTCGGCGCCATTCCGGCGGGCGAAACAGTGTCCGACCGCATTCCGCCCGAGCCCCGTCAGCGAGGGGAGAGGCGGGTCAAGGTGCGCCAGGCAGGGCCGACTTCCTACCTTCAGGTGGCCTACCACGTGCCCGCCGCGACTGATGCGGACGCGCCGGCACTGATCGTTCTGGACGCCGTTCTCTCTGGAGCCAAGCCCATGAGCCTTATGCGACCTTCCGGGGGCAGTCGGAGCGCTCGTCTCTATCGGGCCCTGGTGGAGACGGAGTGGGCCACCTCCGCCACTTCAACCTTTTCCCTAACCGCGGACCCCGGGCTCTTCGCCCTCGAGGTGACGGCGCGGCCGGAACGCAGGGCGGACGAGGTGGAGGAGGTGCTCCTGCGGGAGGTGGACCGGCTCCTTGAGTTGGGAGTCTCGGACGAAGAGGTGCTCAAGGCTAGAAAGCAGACTCGGGCCCAACTGGCCTATAGCCTGGAGAGCGTGGCCAACCAGGCCTACTGGCTGGGATTCTTCGAGATGCTGGAGAGCTACGAGCGGTTCGAGCGGTTTGAGGAAGCTCTGAGCGAGGTCACTCCGGACCAGGTGCGGGAGGTGGCGCGTCAGTACCTCACCGAGGATAACCGCACCGTAGGGCACTTCATTCCCACCAACTCCTGTGGGACGGTAGGCATGGCTCCTCAGACTCAGAGCCGTCGGTCGTGGCCGCACGTCGCTTTCCTGCGTGCCCCAGAGGAGGCTCAGCCACCGATGGGGCCGGAGACTGTTCTACGGCGGGAGATGGACAACGGCGCTGTGGTGCTGGCCTACCGCAAGGCAGCCGCCCCATCGGTGGTGGCTCTGGCCCAGGTGAAGGCGGGCGCGGTGCTGGACCCGCCGGACAAGCGCGGCTTGGCTGCATTCACCGGGTCAATGTTGGAGCGGGGGACGGAGAACCGGACCTTCCAGGAGGTGAATGAAGAGCTTGACGCCGTGGGCGCATCGCTGCGTGTCGCCGCAGCCGGGCACACCGCGGGGATGGTGGGCAAGTCCCTGGCCGAGGATGCGGGGCTGTTGTTCGACGTGATGGCTGACGTGATGCGGCACCCTGCCTTCCCCCAATCGGAGTTTCGCAAGCTACAGGGAGAGATCATCGCCGATCTGCGCGAGATGGACGATGACACCGGTTACGTCGCCTCCCAGCGGTTCCGGGAGCTCCTGTACCCCGCCGACCATCCCTACCACTACCGAACCGCGGGCTACGTGGACACTATCGGGGCCATGACCCGCGAGGACCTGCTGGCCTTCTACCAGCGCTACTACGATCCGCGGAACCTCACCCTGATTGTGGTGGGGGCCCTGGAGCCCGAGCAAGCCTTCGATGCTGTAGTAGCACGGTTCGCGGACTGGAGACCGAGCGGCGAGCTGGTGACCTGGAGCCTGCCGCCGGTGGGGAACCCCGGTCCTGCCCACGACGCTGTAGCCATGCCGGACAAGACGCAGACCGACATCGTCTGGGGCTTCCTGGGCCTGGAGCGCACCAATCCTCGGTACTACGCGGCGCACCTTCTCGACGTGGTCTGGGGCCAGCTGGGGCTGATGGGTCGGCTGGGGGAACGCATTAGGGAGCAGATGGGGCTGGCCTACTACGTCTACAGCCGGTTGGACGCCGGGTTCGGCCCCGGGCCCTGGAGCGTGCGGGCCGGAGTGAACCCTGCCAACGTGGAGCGGGCGCTAGAGGCCATCCACTCGGAGGCGCACGCCATCGTGTCGGAGCCTGTCACCCAGGAGGAACTGGCGGATGTCAAGGCGTTCCTCACCGGTAGCATGCCCATGAGACTGGAGACTAACGAGGGGCTGGCCACCGCCTTGGCCAGCATCGAGAGCTTCGGGCTGGGGTTGGACTACGTGCAGCGCTACCCGGACATAGTGAACGCCGTGACCGCGGAGGAGATGCTCGAGGTCGGGCGGATGTACATCCGGCCGCACGCGGCCACCTGGGCGATGGCAGGGCCGGCGGTGAGTGTCCGGGGAGGCGGGTAGGAGGGCAAAAGATGAGGACAGCGGTTCTGCGACTGGTATCCACCGTGCTGAAAGTCGCAGCTATAGGGAGTGCAACCTACCTCATCTTAGGGTTCGCCTACGCTGGAGTGAGCCTGTACTGCTACAATGTGAGGCACTGGGACCTCTATGGCGGTTTCTCGTTGCCGCCGCTGTTCTTTCCCTTCGGCATCGTGTTCACCCTTACCTTGTGGCCCGTGTATCTCTGGGCCGACTGGATCAACGGCATCGGGGCCTTCGGCACGTGCCGATGACCCCAGTAGGAGTAGTGCCCAGGTGGGAGGCGTAGTATGGAGGAGTTCCCTCGTACGGATGTGGGCGGACTGAGCATCTCCCGGGTGATCATCGGGAGCAATCAGTTCCTCGGTTACTCGCACTACAGCCAGGCTCGGGACCGGTGGCTGCGGGAGTATTTCACCCCGGAGCGCATGGCCGATGTAATGGAGGTGTACGCCCGCCGGGGCGTCAACGCCATCATGGCTCCGCCACACGAGGACATCCGCCGGGCCATAAGGCTCACGCAGGATCGCACCGGCCAGACGATTCATTACATAATCACCCCAGGCAAGAACCATCCGGGAGGGATCGAGGGCGCCATAGACTGGTGCCGTGAACTGGGCGGCGCGATTTGCATGCCTCACGTGAGCTACACCGACAACAACCTGGTGGTGGACGAGGGCGTGATTCGGGCCATCGAGCCCTTGCTGGCCCGGATCAGGTCTCTGGGCATGATCCCCGGCCTCAGCACCCACCGTCCCGAGACGATCACGGTGGCGGACGCCGCTGGCTACGACGTGGCGGCCTACATTCAGCCGCTCAACCCCATCGGCTTTCTCTGTAGCGTGGAGACCGACTGGGTGGTGCGGGTCATCAACCGTACACCGAAGCCGGTGATGTGCATCAAGCCCTTCGCCGCCGGGCGGGTGTTGCCTCCCACCGGGCTGCAGTTCGTGCTGGGGTCCTGCAAGCCCACCGACATGGTAGTGATGGGCACAATGAGCCCCTACGAGGCGGAGGAAGACCTGGATATCGTAGAGGCCATCCTGAGGGGCGACCGGCCCGACGTGGAGCCGGCACTTACCCGAAGCAAGGCCCACCTGGTTCGCTGACGGCTCGGGTCGAAGCGGGCTACGGTGCAGCGTGGGGAAGGGGGGCGCCCGGGAGGGCGCCCCCCTTGCCTCTGCGGGCAGGTAGCAGCTCGAAACTGGTACTGGCGGCACGACTGGGCGTGACGCGTAGCCTGCTACATCGTTACCTAAGGCAAGGACCAGGCACGGGAGCATGCTGGCAGAGGACGCGAGTCAGACTGCGGAGCGCGAGCTCCTGCGAAGAGCCCAGGCCGGACACGCCGATGCTTTCGGGGAGCTCTACCGCCGGTACATGCCCGGCATCTACCGCTTCGTGTTCTACCGGGTACGGGCGGAGCCGGATGCGGAGGACATCACCGCGCTGGTGTTCCTGCGCGCCTGGCAGGCGCTGCCTCGGTATCAAGAGCGTCAGATAGGGCTCTCTGCCTGGCTGTACCGTATAGCCCGCAATGCCGTCATTGACCATTATCGCACTTCTCGTAGCCACGTTTCTTTGGACGATCCGCTGGACAAGGGACTGGTGGGAGATGACGGCCCTGACGCGGGCGCGCTGGAGGAGGCCGACCAGGTGTGGACTGGTCTGGGTCGACTGCCGGAGGAACAGCAGACGGTGCTGATTCTGCGCTTCGTGGAGGGTCTTAGCCACGCCGAGGTGGCGGAGGCCTTAGGCAGGAGCGAGGGAGCCTGCCGTATGCTCCAGCACCGAGCCCTGAAGGCGTTAGCACGAATGCTGGGTGAGGCGAAGTGAAGGGGAAACCGAGCCTGGATCTGCTGCTAGATCGCTGTCTCCGCGAGGTGGCCGATGGTGCCGACCCGGAGCAGTGCCTGGAAGGGCATCCGGAGTGGCCGGCGGAGCTGGAGCCGCTCCTGCGTGCGGCCGTGCACCTGCAGCGAGCGCCGCGGGTCGGACCTTCCGAGGAGCTGGCGAGCCGGGTCTGGGCTAGGGTGAGGAGAGGCGTCGAGGAGGAGTGGCCGACAGGTGTGACGAAACGGGGCCTCGTTCGTTTGCTCAGGCGAGAGCGGCCACCAGACTGGTCGCAGCCGCCGAGGAGGTACAGCATGTCAGGAATAGCTGCAGCAGTGGCCCTTATCATCACTCTGATGGGTGGCAGTGGGATGGTGTATGCCTCTCAAGATGCGCTTCCGGGGGAGGATCTCTACCGGGTCAAACAGGTTCTGGAGTCGGCGCGCCTCCGGCTGGCTACTAGCGAGCAGGCACGACTGGAGCTAGGGCTGGAGGTAGCGGGCGAGAGGCTTGCCGAGGCCATACGGGCCAACGAGGGTCAGGACGACGGCGCCGGACTGGCAGTGGCTCTGGAGGCATACTCCCGCCATCTGGCCCAAGTCCAGCAGGCGGCCGAGGGCTTTCGGGGGACGCCAGAGGAGGACCAGGTGCGGGCGCGGCTGCAGGAGCGGCTGCAGGAGCACCTGGCTCTCCTGGAAAGCCTACATGAGCGCCTCGAGGACAAAGGGGCGGCGGCCGAAGCCCTGGAACGGGCGATCATGAACGCGAACCGGGTGGCGGAGCGGTGGCAGGAGCGCCATGGCCAGGGCAGCGAGGAGTCCGAGAGCGCCGGCTTGGACACGGTTGCCACTGAGGGTCCCCGAAGCCCCCAGGCCACGGAGCCGGCCCAACACCAGGAACAGAAGCGCCACCAGGACGGGCAGGGCCAGCAGAATCGGGAGCAGAACCGTGAGGCTTCCGGTGGCGTGTCAACTCCCCCGGTCGCTGGAGCCCCGCCCTCGATAGAGGCTCCCTCGCCGCAGCCCACTCCCGAGCCCGGGCGGGAGCAACAAGCAGCCGGCGGCACTGGTGGTACTGAGCCGGATCGGACACAGGATCGTCAACAGGAGCCGGCAGGAGATCAGCAGCAAGAGCAGGACCAGGATAGGAATCAGCAGCAACAGCAAGAGCAGCAGCAGAGCCAGTCCCAGGACCAGCAGCAAGATCAGACCCAGGAGCAGCAGCAGTATCGGGCTCAGGAGCAAGAAGGCACCGCCCAGCAAGAGCAACAGCAACAGCAGCAGCAGAGCCAGTCCCAGGACCAGCAACAGGCTCAGCTTGGCGCGCCCTCCGACTCCGGGTCCGATGGTGACTCCGGCCAGGAGCAGCACTCGAACTCGGCAGGAGGGGAGGCAGCCGGCGGGGGGCGGCAGTGAGGCTGTCCTGCAAGGTGAGCACAGGAGAACCAGGGGCCGGTGGCGACACCGGCCCCTGGTGCGGCTACCGTCCGCCGCTCCTGCGCAGCGGCCCTGCCACTAGAATGCCAGTCATGTGGCCATCGCTGTGCCGCCAGGTACCGTAGCTGTGTCATGCCGGAAGCAGTGAAGCATCTTCGGCGCATTTGAGAAGGCCTCTGCGGGTGCCGCCCGACGCTCCACTCCGCCAGCAGACGCTCCATGCAGGCCTACCGGGCAAGCTGCGACAGCACTGAGGCGGGATGTTAGGCACCACAAGGGAGTGGTGTGGTGGCCTCAGCACGGGCCCAGATGTAGTGGAGTGCCACGGGCTGATCCCTAGATAGCGATTCCCTCGCAGCCTCTGAGCACGACACGCAGTGCTCGGCTGGTGTCCTAGCAGAATCGGCTGTGCCGCACCTGGAGCCGGTGCTTCACCTCCAGCCTTGTCCCCTGTCCCTGTGACCTGCTGGCGGTAGCCGGCGTCGTTGACAACTCCCAGTTCCGTTCCTAAACTTCTGTTCGTATCCGCTCCCGTCGGCGCCAGGTCGGCCTTGGCGTAGCTGGGGGGCGGGTGGTGGCGGGGTACCCGTTGTTCCGGCCTCCGCCAGACGACACGGGGGAGAAGAGGCAATGGCGCTGGGATGGGGAGTACTGGGTGCTGGGGGCATTGCGGACCGGCGCATGATTCCCGAGGGGATCATGGCTTCCGACATATGCAGGCTGGTGATGGTGATGGACACGGCGCCAGAGCGGGCGGAGGCGGTGGGGCAGAAGTACGGGGTTCCGTATACCACCCAGCTCGAGGAGGTGCTCGGCAATCCGGCGGTGGACGTGGTCTATGTGGCCACGCCGACGTTTGCCCATAAGGACCAGGCCATCGCCGCGGCCAAGGCCGGGAAGCACGTGCTGGTGGAGAAGCCCCTTGGGCTGAGCCTGAGCGAGGGACGAGCCATTCTGGATGCCTGCCGCCACGCGGGAGTGAAGTGCGCCAGCGGGTACATGATGCGCTATCACGGCGCACACCGGGAGATCAAGCGGATCCTGGCTGACCGAGAGCTGGGCGAGGTGGTCTTCGGGCGGGCACAGCTTACGTGTTGGTACCCACCCATACCTGGAGCCTGGCGTCAGGAGTGGCGGCTTGGCGGAGGCGGGGCGCTTATGGACATGGGGACCCACTGCCTGGACCTGCTGGAGTGGCTGATTGGGCCCATAGACCGTCTGACGGCCCTGGTGGAGACGGTCGCCTTCGACTACGAGGTGGAGGACTCGGCCACCGTCTTGCTGCATTTCTCGAACGGCGCCCAGGGTATCGTGGACGTCAGCTTCAATGTGCCAGACGAAGCGGCCCAGAATGTTCTCGAGATACGGGGCACAAAAGGAGCCATCTACGCCGATCACACCATCGGCCAGGATGCGGGCGGCAACGTCCGCCTCTACGCTCCAGGCGAAGTGGGTGGCTACGACGCGGCTCAGGTGCGCGAGGGGCGGGACATTGGGGTTCAGCTCGATTTCCCCCGCACCAACATGTACCGGGCCCAGGCAGAGGCGTTCGTGCAGGCTATCGAGGGGGACTTCGCCCCGCCCGTGAGTGGCGAGGTGGGGTTCCGAGCGCTGGAACTCACCCTGCGCGCCTACGAGGCGGCTCGCGAGGGTCGGTTCCTGCCCATCTAGCAGGTCGCTCCGCATTCTCCCTAAGGAGAGCCACACATGAGCTATCGCGTGGGTGTTTCGGGCCTCAGGCGCGGCCTGGCTCTGGCTCGCGTCTTCGACAGCGTGCCGGACTGCAGCGTCGTCGCCCTCTGCGACATCAGCCCGACTGTGCTGGAGCGGGCTTCCGGCCAGTTCCCTCATGCGGCCACGTTCCGGGAGTACTCGGACATGCTGGCCCACGGGCTGGACGTGGTGGTAGTGGCCACGCCCATCCCCGTGCACCGAGAGCAGACCGTCGCCGCGCTGGAGGCGGGTTGCCACGTGCTGCAGGAGGTGACACTGGCGGACAGCGTAGAGGCCTGCCGGGATATCCTCGGGGCGGTGGATGCTCACCCGAAGCAGAAGTTCATGCTGGGGGAGAATTGCTGCTATTGGGCTCACATCATGTCCTGGGCCGAGATGTGGCGGCAGGGCCTCCTGGGCGAGTTCATCTACGGGGAAGCGGAGTACGTGCATGACATCCGCGCCCTCACCCGGAACCCGGACGGGAGCCCCACGTGGCGCGCCGTGCGCCCCCCTATCGTCTACTGCACCCACAGCCTGGGGCCTATCGTGAAGATCACTGGCGAGAAGCCGGTGACGGTGTCGGCGCTGCACACGGCAAACAAGATGGAACCGGAGTTGCCCCAGTTCTTCGACTTCGAGGTGGCTATCGTGCAGACGGAGAGCCACGGGGTGATAAAGCTGCTTCGGGGGCAGGGCATGATGCGCGAGCCCGCCTTTCACTACTACTCTCTTTATGGCACCCGCGGAACGTTAGAGACTTCCAGGCCGCCGCAGGCGCTCCAGACCAATGCCTACTTGGACAGGGTGCCCCATCTCCACAACATGATGGCGCTGCCCCTGAACACCGACGTTCCCGGCGCAGCGCGGGAGGCGGCTCTGGGCGGGCACGGCACGGCCGAGTACTACATGATCCGCGACTTCATGGAGGCAGTCCGAAACGATACCCCTCCGCCCATAGACGTGCGCATGGCGTGGGACCTGACCGTGACGGGGCTGTGCGCTCACGAGAGCGCTACGAACGGCGGCCGCCCGGTTAGGATCCCTCGTTGGGACGAGTAAGGGGCTGGCATCAAGGGCCGGCCAAAGACGGAAGGAGAACACGATGGCACAGAGAGTAACGGAGAAACTGGCCATAGAGGGAGGGCCGAAGGCAGTGCCCCACCCGCTGCCCGGCTGGCCCCAGTTCAGTGAGGAAGCGATCCGGGCGGTAGAGGAGGTGCTGCGGTCGGGCAAGGTGAACTACTGGACCGGCCGTAAGGGCATGGAGTTTGAGAAGGCATATGCCCAGTGGCAGGGGAGCAAGTACGCCATTGCGGTGACCAACGGGACCGCTGCCCTGCACACCGCCCTGAGTGCCCTGGGGGTGGGGCCAGGGGATGAGGTGATCGTGCCCAGCTACACCTTCATCGCCACCAGCTTCTCGGTGGTGCAGGCGGGGGCCATACCGCGGTTTGCTGATGTGAACCTGGAGGACCACTGCATCAGCGTGGAGTCGGCAGAGAAGCTGGTGAACGAGCGCACGAAGGCCATTATCCCGGTCCATTTGTACGGCAACGTGTGCGACATGGACGAGATCATGGCCTTTGCCGACCGCCACGGCATATGGGTGATCGAGGATAACGCGGAGGCCTTCGGGGGGGAGTACAAGGGCAAGAAGACGGGGACATTGGGCCACATCGCCGCCTGTTCGTTCTGCCAGAACAAGACCTTCACCACTGGCGGCGAGGGCGGCATGGTGACCACCGACGATGAGGGGCTGGCCTGGAGGGCGCGGAGCTTCCGCGACCATGGCTACGATGTCAAGGCGCGCCTAAGCCTGCTGGAGCTGGAGCAGAAGCTGCCCTACATCCACAACATGGTGGGGTTCAACTACCGCATGACCGAGATGCAGTCGGCTATCGGCCTGGCCGAACTGGCCCGCATGGACACCTGGAACATGCCTCGGCGGCGGCGCAACGCCCTGGCGGTGATAGAGGCCATCAAGGACCTGCCCCAAGTGCTCTACACCCCGGTGGACACGCCGGAGCGGCGCAATGGCTGGTACGTGATGGCATTCTCCCTGGACATCGAGAACATGACCTGCGACATCGAGCAGTTCGTGGCGGCGGCCGGTGCGGAGGGGGCGCCGGTGTGGAAGGTGTTCTGGCCCCAGTGCCACACGGAGAAGGCCTTCACCGAGAAGAACGCTTTCGGGAACTCTGGCTTCCCCTTCACCTCGAAGGAGTACACCGACGCCGCGAGCGTGGACTACAGTCGGGTGGAGGTGCCCAACGCCGTGTGGCACCAGAGCCACACCTTCACCTGCTTTGCCTTCCCTACGTTTTCCGAGGAGGAAGCGGGGCTGGTGGGGCAGGCACTGCGCAAGGTGATCCTGGCCTACAGCAAGTAAGTGGTAGGCGGGAGACCGACGGAAGCGCCGGCCTCTCAAGGCCGGCGCTTCCGCTTGTGGGCAGTGCAGCAGCCGTCACTTCGTGGAAGCGAGAGGGACGGTAGGCAGAGGCGGCGGAGGTGCCAGGCCCGACCGGTCGAGGGGCGCGAGTGCACGAAAGGGTAGTGAAGGTGGTCACCTCAGCCAGCCGCTGCTTAGGTACGGCTGCGTACCTGTGAGGGCGATGCTTTTGACACCGAGCTACCGCCATGTTAGGCTTAGTGGTTGCTGCGGAGGCGTGGTGCAGCGGCCTAGCACACTGGCCTGTCAAGCCAGAGATCGCGGGTTCGAATCCCGTCGTCTCCGCCAGAGCTATCAAGAGGCATGGACAACAACGAAAGCCACCTCGTTCTGAGGTGGCTTTCGTTGTGTCTGAAGTCACAAGGCCACAGCCCGAAGGCGCCTGAGAGGAGATGAATGCCGAAAGCCCGCAAGATGCTCAGCGACTGGAACGCGCCGTGCATTCAATCGCTGGTGAAGCAGATCGAGACACAGAGCAAGGCGACCCTGGCACATTGGGCCATTGACTACGCCGAGCGACACATACTGCCGCTGTGGGCCAAGCACTACCCGGACGACCTGCGGCCGCAGAAGGCGTTGAACGCCGCCCGGGAGTGGCTGGCGGGGACGATCAAGCTGCCCGAAGCTAGAGCGGCTATCCGCGAGTGCCACGCGGCGGCGAGGGAAGCCGAAGGCAACCCCGTGGCGCAGGCGGCCGCCAGGGCCACAGGCCAGAGTGCTTCGACGATTCACTCGGCGAGGCACTGCATCGGTCTGCCCTTGTATGGAGCGGTGGCAGTGGCGTACGACACTCTCGGGACGAGCGCGCCGTGGGGGCAGGTCGAGCAGTGTGCTGCCGATGAATGCGGACGCATGCTCAATGCACTGCGGGCCGTGTCGGTCGCTGGCGAGCCGGACCCGGCCAAGATCGACTGGAAGTGCTGATCGGCGAGGCGGGAGGCTGCCCCGCGTCGCCTCACGTGGGCTCCTGCCGGCTGTGAGCCTTGCCGGATGGGGCTCGCGGGCTCAGAGGGCGGGGCGCCCCGCCTGTCCTGGTCGAGACTACCGTGTCTAGGCGTGCGGGAAGATGGGCTTGAGGCCCTGGCTGCGGCGGGCCAGGTCTGCCTCCTCTTCCTCGGAAAGCGGCGTCAGGTTCTCGGCGGCGTCGCAGGCCCACCAGAGGAGCTCGGCGTGGCTAGGGCTGACGGCGGCGGTGACGGGCCGTGAGAGCGTGAATCGCAATCCCAGGGCGGCCTCCTCAGGTGTGTCCGCCGGGGCGTACCAGCACTTGGGCCACGTGCGCCCCTCGCCCTCCTCCCACTGCCTCTTGGCCAGGGCCTTCAGAGCCAGCACGCCCACTCCCTTCTCCTGCGCCCTCTGCAGAGTGGTGGGGCCGAAGCCGCCCTGGTGCCAGCAGACCCAGTTGATGGGGAAGAGGATAGAGTCGAAGTCAAACCGGTCCATCATGGCCACGGCCGCCTCTTCGGAGTGGGCGGAGAAGCCGATGAGCCTGGCCACCCCCATCTCACGGGCTTCCTGGAACAGCTCCATAGCTCCTCCGGGGGCGAAGATGCGCTCGACGTCCTCCAGTGTGGTCACGCCGTGGAACTGGTACAGGTCGAAGTGGTCGGTACGGAGTAGCTCGAGGGAGCGCCTCAGCTCCTGGGCGGCGCCTTCACGGTCGCGCTTGCCCGTCTTGCAGGCGAGGAACACTGACTCGCGGTAGGGCTCCAGGGCAGGGCCCAGCCGTTCCTCGGCGTTGCCGTAGCTGGGGGCGACATCGAAGTAATTGATGCCCCGTTCGATGGCCCGCGACACTAGCTGCGCGGCCGAATCGGGGGTCTCGTTCATGACTACGATGCCCCCGAAACCTACCACAGATAACATCTCGCCAGTCTTGCCTAACTCCCGCTTCTGCATGTGATGTGCCTCCGTAATGAGCCCAATGATCCCTGGCGGCGCTGATGGTGCCACACATGACCATTCCTGTCAAACACGGTCCGGCCCCCGTGTACATGGGCGCCGGGTCCGATGCCGGGTTCTTCCGCTACGTAGAGGAACTCGCCGACCGCATTGCCGAAGCGCAACACAACGGGGTGAACCACTGCTGGAGGGGGTACTTGGAGCACCAGCCGCCCTACCTGAACCGCGTGATATGGCACCTGCGTGTCTACACCCGCATGCGCCTGGTAAGGTGCGAGGTCCAGGGACACGAGAGAGCGCAGGTGATCGAGCACTGTAGGGCATTGGGTGGCAAGCCCTGCACGGTGCGGGATGGCACCCGCCCGTTGGGGGAGCGCTGGAACCGAGAAGGTCCGGGCTAGGGAGCTTCTACCCGCTCGAGCAGTTCCCCGGCACTGCGCAGGTTGGTGGGCGTAACGCCGCCCAGCATGGCTGCCAGCTCCTTCAGCCGCTCCTCGCGGGTGAGCGTGGCCACCGTAGTGCGGGTACGATCGCCGATCACTTCCTTCCCCACTCTGAGGTGTGCGTCGGCGAAGGCTGCCAGCTGGGGCAGGTGGGTCACGCACAGGACCTGGTGATTCGCGGCCAGACCGGCCAGCTTCTCGCCTAAGACGTGGCCCAGACGGCCGCCGATCCCCGCGTCTATCTCGTCGAAGACGAGGGTACCAGTGTCGTCTGCTTGAGATAGGACCGTCTTGAGGGCCAGCATCAGTCGGCTGTTCTCACCGCCGGAGGCGATCCGCGCCAGGGGCCGCATGGGCTCGCCCGGGTTGGGCGCCAGCAGGAACTCGACCCGATCCACTCCAGTACGGTCGAAGGCCAGCTTCTGGCCGTTCACCTCCAGTCCCTGCTCGTCCGGCTCGCAGGTGAAGCCAACTTGGAAACGGGCGTGCTCCATGGCCAGGTCAGCGAGTTGTTCCTCCACCGCTGCTGCCAGCTGGGTGGCCGCCTCATGCCGACGCGTGGACAGCTCTGCCGCGATTCGCGCGGCAGCGGCCATCACCTGCTCCAGTCGCCGCTCTAGGTCTGCCAGTCGCTCCTCGCCGCCGGTGAGCTGGGCCAGTTCTGCCTCGGCTCTCTGGGCGTAGGAGAGGATGTCGGGGATGGTGGCGCCGTACTTGCGCTTGAGGTTGGCGATCAGGGCCAGACGCTCCTCGACCTGATCCAGCCGGGCGGGGTTGTACTCCACCGAGTCCCGGTACTGACGCAGGGCGCGGGCCAAGTCGTCCAGGCCCTCGGCCAGCTGCTCAAGCTGTTCCCGTTGGGGCTTGAGGGAGGCGTCAATGCGCTCCAGGTCGCTAAGCCATCCCAGCGCCTGGCCCAGCAGGTCAGCGGCGGCCGGTGCGTCCCCGCTGCCGGCGTACACCGCCTCGTACGCCGCCCCAATCAGCTCGCTGAGGCGCTCTGCGTTGGCCAGCCGGGTACGCTCGGCACGGAGTTCTGCCTCCTCCTGAGGGGCTAGCCGGGCCGCGGCGATCTCGTCGACCTCGTAGCGCAGGCGCTCCAATCGCCGCTCCCTGGCCTGGCTGTCCTCGCGGATGGCGGCAATCTGGGAGCGCAGACGGGAGACCTCGCCAGCAAGGGACGCCATCTCCGAGCGCAAGCCAGTCAGGTGGGCGTAACGATCGAGGAAGTTGAGGTGCTCGGGGACGCGAAGAAGGGAGAGGTGCTCGGTCTGGCCGTGGATGTCTACCAGCATCTCGCCTAACTGGCGAACGACGGCGGCGGCAGTCATCCGGCCGTTGACGCGGGCCAGGCTGCGGCCCTCGGCGCGAATCTCACGGGAGAGGACCAGGCAGGTGGGGTCGTCGCCAGTGAGTCCCTCCTCCTCCAGCAGGGGCCGCACGCGAGCGGACAGGTTGTCGTCGAGCTCGAAGAAGGCTTCGATGAGAGCGGCGCTCTCGCCCCCGCGCACTACATCCGCCGAGGTGCGCTCGCCCAGGACGGCGGCCAGGGCATCCACTATGATGGACTTGCCCGCGCCCGTCTCCCCGGTGAGGATGTTGAGGCGGGGAGCCAGGCGTACAGTCACCTCGTCAATGATGGCGAAGTTCCGGATTGTAAGCTCCGATAGCATCTCTGTGTGGTGTTTCTAGCCCTCGGCGCCCGAACTCACAAGCAGCGGAGCCGGGTGGAGAGGGACTGGTAGAAGTACGAAGGCGGCCGCAAGCGGACGAAGCGGGCCACGTAATCTGCCGCACGCACGGTAACCTCATCGCCGCTTTCCAGGGGAACCTCCAGCTGGCCGTCCACCGTAAGTATGGCCTCGTGGTCGGTCTCGACGGTCAGTCGGACGATGGCTCCCTGGCTGAGCACCACCGGTCGAGCCAGCCCGAACATGGGGGCGATAGGTACCAGCAGGATGTTGCGGATGGTGGGAGGCATGATGGGCCCCCCGGCAGCGAAGGCGTAGGCGGTGCTGCCGGTGGGCGTGGAGGCGATAAGCCCGTCGGCGACGTAGCGGGCCACCTCGGCGCCATCCACGTTGGCGACGATCCGGACCACGCGGGCCAGCCGGCCCCGGCCGACCACCACTTCGTTCAGCGAAGGGAAGCTCCCTAGAACCTGCTCCCGCCGCCAGTGCTCCGAGATGAGCATCATCCGCTCTTCGATCCAGTGGCCACCGGCCAACATCTCCTCGAGCCCTCGGCGCCAGCTGCCCGGCTCGAGCTCGGCCAGGTAGCCCAGACGCCCCAGGTTCACCCCCAGGATGGGCACGGAGGCAGCAGCGCACACGCGAGCGGCCCGGAGGATGGTGCCGTCCCCTCCCAGGGTGATGATGACGTCCGTGCCGGCCAGGCGCTCGGTGACACCTTCGGGATCCCAGGACGAGCCAATCCACGCTGCATGGCCCCGCTCACGCAGGAATAAGGCGACGTCCTCCGCCAGGTCCAGGGAATGAGGCAGCTTGGGGTGATGGAGGATGCCGAGCCGGTGAGTACGGTCAGGATTCACTGGCGCTGCGCCCGCTCCGAGAGCCAGTCCACCACACGATCGAGGGGGACGTGCACCTGCTCCGAATTGGCCAGGGATCTTAGAGCGGCCACGCCCTGGCCCAGCTCTTCTTCCCCCAGAATGACAGCCCAGCGGGCGCCGGACCGGTCGGCCGACCTCATCTGGGACCGCAGGCTGCGCTCGCCGAAGGCGATCTCGGTCAGTATGGCACGGGCACGGAGCTGCTCGCTCAGCCGGACCGCGGCCACCCGCGCCGGCTCGCGGCCGTCACTCGACGCACCGACGTGAATCAGGTAGGCGAATGGGCGCGGCGGCAGGGGCACGGGGAGGCGCTGTTGTCTTAGGAGGGCCACCAGGCGCTCCAGGCCGGCAGCCACGCCGATGCCCGGCGTAGGACGACCGCCGAGCTCCTCGGCCAGCCCGTCGTAGCGACCGCCGCCGCATATGGCGTTCTGGGCTCCGATGCCTTCGGCCCAGACCTCGAACACCGTTTTGGTGTAGTAGTCCAGGCCGCGCACCAGCCGGTGGTTAAGCTGATAGGGCCGGTCCAGTGCCTTCAGGTAGCCCCGCAGGCGGTCGAAGTGCATGGCGCACTCGGGGCAGAGATAGTCCGTGCTCTTGGGCGCCTCGGCGATCAGAGGCTGGCACTGCTCGGCCTTGCAGTCGAGCAGCCGGAGGGGGCTGCGCTCCAACCGGCGGAGGCAATCGGGGCAGACTTCGGCCAGGTGGGCCTGGTAGTAGCGTCGCAGCGCCTCTAAGTACGCCGGGCGGCAGGCGGGGCAGCCGATATTGTTGAGCTGCAGGTGTAGCCCGCTGAAGCCCAGGATCTCGAAGAAGGACCACATGACGGACACGATCTCAACGTCAACCATGGGATCCTGCTCGCCGATGGCCTCGACGTTGAGCTGGTGGAACTGGCGAAACCGGCCGGCCTGAGGGCGCTCGTAGCGGAAGGCGGGCCCTATGCTAAACACCTTGACGGGCTGAGGGCGGGTGTGCATGCCGTGCTCGAGGTACGCTCTGACGACGCCGGCAGTGAACTCGGGGCGGAGGGTGATGTCGCTGCCGCCCTTGTCCTGGAAGGAGTACATCTCCTTCTCGACGATGTCGGTGCCCTCACCCACGCCGCGGACGAACAGGGATGTCTCTTCGAAGATGGGGGTGTCGAGGCGCTCGAAGCCGTAGCGGCGACACACGTCGGTGGCGGTGGAGCGGAGGAACTCCCAATAGGGTTGATCCTCGGGCAGGATGTCCTGAGTGCCCCGGGGCGCCTGGTACATGAAGGAACCTCTCGGCAGTGGCGTACCAGGTGATTATAGCCGGAGTAGAACAGATGTCCAAGTGGCACGGCGGACGGAAGGCCGATGACACTGATGCTACGTTGAATGAGGCCGAGTGGAGGAGGGCGCGAGTTGGTGGAAGGCGCGGGCAATGCGACGTAGCGACGGCGAACCCCGGGCGTCGTCCCCGCGCTACCCCGCTGACCGACAGGCGATCCGCATGCAGAGGGCAGGCTAGGCGATGCCCTCCCGGCCCGGTAGCTCAGTGGAAGTCCTTGCCGAATTCCAGGGCTGCGTCTATGTAGGTGAGGTAGTTCTCGACCAGACGGTCCAGCGGGTAGGGCCATTCCATGAACCCGGAGGTAGGACACAGGATGAGGCCGCCGCCGCGAGCCTCCTCGATGGCGCGGGCCACTAGTTCCCTGATGCGGCTCGCCGGGGCCCGATAGAGGTCGTCCGCTTCGAGGTTGCCCTCCAGGCACATCCGGTCGCCCACGATCTCGCGCGCCTGACGCATGGACACGTCGCCGATGGGGGGAGGCTCGATAGGGTTAAGGCAATCCACGCCCATATCCATGAACCCCTGCAGCACTGGCCTCATTTTGCCATGGCAGTGCACCCAGAGGAGACCGCCCGCCTCCTTGATCAGGTGGGTGAATCGCTTGTCCACCTCCACCACGAACTCCTGGAAGTCCTGGGGGCGGACCAGGGGCGGTATGCAGAGCTCCGGCCCGTAGTAGCCGAAGACCGGACCCACACCGCGCGAGAGGAGGTACTCGACGCGATCCACGATTCGCTCCGAGAGGCACTCTACGATCTCTCGGATGAGTTCTCGCTCCTCGAGGAGCCAGATGGCCAGGGTCTCGCTGCCCATCAGCATCTGGGTGGCGTAGATGGGCTCGAAGTCCAGTTGGGCGATCATGATGCCCCGGTCGCCGACTTCGCGGTCGCGCTCGAAGTACTCGCTCAGGTCAGGTTCCATGGGCACGTAGGGGATGGAGAGGAAGCGACGAGCATCCTCCACGGTCTGGATGGTGTACTTCTTGGTGTAGCCGGGCTTGTGGAGCGGGGAGTAGGCCTGGATCGTGTGCAGGTCCCCTCGAGGTGTGCTAACGGTAATGTGGCGCTCTCGGTAGTCGTCGTGAGCGCTGGGCCGGTCCTCGACGGTGATGGGGACGGCGCTCCGATCGGTCATGTAGTAACCGGTGTCCATGCCCCACTGGACGGCCAGGTCGGTCTTGGCCAGGGCGGCGTCAAGGATGGGCTGGAAGCCCGGATGCCACACTTGCATCCAAGGGGCGGCGCTCCATACCTTGACGGGAGCACGATCCACAGCCTGGGATCGGAAGGCAGCCAGCAGACGCTCTCGTGAAGTCATGGTCTCGGTGCTCACGGCGTTCCTGCCTCACCTGCCGGAGATGCCCGACATGACCACGCCGCGCAAGAAGTAGCGCTGGAAGAAGAAGAAGACCAGCAGGCACGGTACGGTCATCAGCGTAGAGGCTACCATGATATTGGCCCAGCGCACCTCGTACTCGCTGCGAAAGGTCTGTAGGCCTAGGGCGAGGGTGAACCAGTGACGGCTGTTCAGGTAGATGAGGGGTCCCATGAACTCGTTCCAGTGAGATATGAAGGAGAAGATGGCCACGGTGGCGAAGACGGGTTGGGAGATAGGGGCAAGCACTCTGGCGTATATGCGGAAGAACCCAGCGCCGTCAATGCGGGCAGCTTCGTCCAGCTCGTAGGGCAGAGTCATGAAGAACTGACGGAACAGGAAGATGTTGAACGCGCCTCCGCCGAACCAGGCGGGTACGAAGAGAGGATACAGCGTGTTGATCCAGCCCAGGCTGCGGAAGATGATGAACGTTGGGATCATTGTGACGATATAGGGAAGCATCATGGTCATGAGTGTGATGCCGAAGAGCACACTTCGTCCGGTGAAACGGAGGCGGGCGAAGGCATAGCCAGCCATGCTCGCCGTCAGCAAGGTACCGGAGGCGGCACCCACCACCACGATCAGGGTGTTCCGAAGATAGAGGTGAAAGGGACGAACCGAAAACGTGTCCGGGTAGTTCCGCCACATGATGGGCGCCGGAAACCACTTGGGGGGCACGCTCAGCTCCTTGCCGGGCACTTGAAGTGAGGTACTGAACATGTACATGAGCGGTAGTAGCAGTACCGCGGACAGGGCGGTGAGCAGCAGGTACATAGCGGCCCGCCGGGCGATCCTCCCGAGCGCGAGCGAGCGCGACTGGATGCGGGCTGCTCCCACCGATTGGGCCTTCGTGATCACGCGTCGTCTCTCCTCACTTGGTCTGCTCGATCAGCTGCGAAGCTCGCCCTCGTAATAGACCCAGCGTCCGCTGGCGGCGAACTGCAGGTAAGTGAACAGGGCAATGATGACAAACAACACCCAGGCCATAGAGGAGGCATAGCCCATGCGCAGGTACTGGAAGGCGTTGCGGTAGAGGTAGAGCACGTAGAACAAAGTGGCGTTGTTCGGACCACCGTTGGTCATGATGTAGGCGGCGGAGAACACCTGGAAGGAGCCAATAATGCCCATGATAGTGGTGAAGAAGATGGTGGGTGTCAGCAGAGGGAGGGTGACGTTTCGGAATCGCTGGAGAGGGCCAGCTCCATCGATGTCTGCTGCCTCGTAGAGGTAGTCGGGTATCCCCTGCAGCCCGGCAAGGTAGATCACCATGGTGCCGCCTACTCCCCACAGGCTCATGATGATGAAGGCCGGTTTGGCGACGGTGGAATCGGCCAGCCAGCGCACTGGCCCTAGGCCGAAAACGCCCAGGACATAGTTAGCGATGCCGAACTCAGGATTGTAGATGAGGATCCAGAGGATGGCGTTGGCCACGGCTGGGGTAACTGAGGGTACGTAGAAGGCCGTCCGGTAGAATCGGATGCCCGCCAGATTCTGGTTCAGAAGTACAGCCATGCCCAGGGCGGTGGCCAACTGCAGCGGCACACCCAGAAAGGTGTAGAAGGCCGTGTTGCCGAGCGACTTAGGGATGTAGACGTCGCTCTTGAGCATCTCCCGGAAGTTGCCCAGACCGACAAACTGAGGCGGGTTCAGCAGGTCCCAGTCAGTAAACGCGAGGACGAAGGAGGCGATGACCGGGCCCACGACGAAAAGGATGATTCCGCCGATCCACGGGGCCAACATGGTGTAAGCGGCCGCCATCTCATGGCGTGCCAGACGCTTGGTTACGGCACGGGGATGCACAGCAGCTGCGGTCATTTGGAGCTCCTGCTCTCCAGCGAGCCAGAGGCCCGGTAGAAGCCGGGCCTCTGGCTCGCTCAGGACGGAAACGAGTGTTAGGCCTCGATCTTCGCTAGCTCGGCGTCTATCTGAGGCTTGATCTCTTCCAAGACGTCCTTTGCCGGCCGCTCACCGTTGGTGACCTGGTCCATGGCTGCGTTGTAGATGGTGGTTATCTCGCTGTACATCTCGGTTATGTCGTAGGTGCGGCCGGTAGCGATCACTTCCTCGACCACCTCGGGATGGTCAACGTGGTACTTGGTGCGGTTGATCTCGGTCATCTTGGGCAGGTTGGACTGACGCAGCACGATGCCACCGCCGAAGTTAACCTGGTCCAAGTCGCCTTCAGGGCTGGTCATGAGGGCGATGAACTCCCACGCGGTGTCAGGATACTTCGTTCTGGAGTAGATACCGAGGGAGTTAGTGTGGAGAATTGTAATGCGGGTCTTGCCCGCGGCCGGGTAGACGATGTCACCGTGGTCGAACTGGGCGAAGCCAAGGTAGTCCATATTCGCCCAACTATCGAACATAAGAATGCGGCCGTTATTGAAGTCCGACACGGTGTCCACAAGGATCTCGCCTGCAGCCGGCGAGACTCTGTACTTGTTGATGAGGTCTCCCTGGAACTGGACTGCCTCGGCCGATTCCTCGGAGTTGCCCGCGAACTCCCTCATGTCGGGCTGAGAAAGCATGTTACCGTTGTTCTGCCACATCCACTGATGGCAGGTGAGGTAATCCAGCCCAGGGGCACCGAAGCCCAGAGACTCCGCCTTGCCGGACGAGTCGCGGACGGTAGCCTTGGTAGCGGCGTCGAGGAAGGTCTCCCAGGTCCATTCCCTTTTCGCGTCCTGCTCATTCGGGTCCGTTATGCCGAGCTCCTGGAACTTCTCCTTGTTGTAGATGCGCACCCAGGCGCTGGAGATATGGGGCATGCCGTAGAGCTTGCCCTTGTAGGTGCTCAGGCGAAGGGAGGTAGGTAGGAAGTCCTCGATGCCGAAGTCCGGGTTGGCATCAATGAACGGCTGGATTTCCAAGGCGCCGCCCTTGGCGATGAACTTGGGGTAGTAGACGTTGCTGTGGGCGAAGGTGTCGGGCGCAGTACCACCGGCGATCTGGGTGAGCAGTTTGGTGTGGTAGTCGGCCCACGGCACCGACTGGTACTCGATGGAGACGTTGGGATGAAGCTCCTGGAACTTCTGGATGTAGTGGGCGTAGTACTTGCCCCAGGCGGATTCCGGATCGCCCCACTCACTGTGGACCATGTGGATCTTCTCGCCAGCCTGAGGGGGAGCCTCGGCGGCCGGCGCGGCCGCCGTGCCTTCTCCGGCAGCCGGGGCGGCCGGAGCGGGTGTGCCCGCACAGGCCGCGAGAATACCGACTCCGGTGGCCCCAACGAGGCCTCTCAGCATATCGCGGCGGGTAAGACGCTTCATAGCTGTCCTCCTCTCCTCTGTCTCAGGGACTTCGCCCTCGCGAGACCAAAGCGGACGCTTCTCGTCTGACGCAATCGTGAGGGCCAAGACGAGTCATCAGAAGGCCCGGCCTGAGCTGCCTCCCCAAGCAGGGACTGAGGCAAGCCAGTCAGATCGTGCCATCGGACCGGGAGTAGTAGTCGGAAGGATAGCAGGACTGCGGTCCGGGCACAAGCTACTGACGCGGTGGTGCCTTGCAGGCGAGCGGACACAGGCACGATGGCGGTATGGCGCCAGACGCACGTTTAGATCACGTCCAGCCGTGCTCGTAGCCCGTCTCATACAAGGCCACCACGTTGTCCACGGGGCTGACGGCCTGGATGTTGTGGCAGGGGGCGATGATGTAGCCACCACCCTCGCCCAGGATGCGGATGTTGTCCAGCACCTCCTGCCGCACCTCGTCCACGCTGCCGAAGGCGAGGGTGTACTGGTTGTCCACCGCCCCGTGGAACACGAGCCGGTCGCCGAAGTCGCGCTTGAGGCCCTCGCGCTCCATGCCCGGGCAACGCCACTGAATCGGGTTGAGCACGTCTATCCCGATCGCGATCAGGTCGGGAATGACGTCGCGGGCGGCGCCGTCGGTGTGGTGGAAGACGTAGACGCCGGCCTGATGAGCTAAGTCCATCATGCGCTTCATCCGAGGGAGGAGAAACTCCCGGATCTGAGCCAGAGAGAAGAGTAGCCCCGTCTGCCCACCCAAATCCTCGGCCACATAGCTCAACATAACCTTGCCCGGGAGCTGCTCGTAGACGCGTTGGGTGCGGACGTAGGCCAGGTCGAAGAGCTTGTCCAGGCAGTAGTGGACGATGTCGGGGTGGAGGATCAGGTCCATGTAGGCCTGTTCCATGCCGCGCAGGCTCTTGTAGATGAGGAAGGGTTCGGAGCCACCGCCCTGGATGGGGTAGTCCTCCCAGCCCTTGACCTGGTCCGCTATGCCGGAGTAGTCCCACCAGTCGTGCTCGGGCCAGTGGTAGTTGGCCTCGATCTCGTCCACGGAGTTGTACTGAGCCAGAGGGTGGTACACGACCTCGTCGTAGACGCCGGTGCCGTAGTCCACCGGGCGGGTCCGGCAACCGAACACGTCCGTGCCCTCCTCGGTGCGGGGGCCCACGTAGCGGGGTCCCTCGGTGCCGCCGATGAGGAGGGGCCCCACGGTGATGACCTTGTCTATGTGGAGGCGCCGGTAGAGCTCGCGCATGCTCGAGGTGCCCAGGTGGCGCATGAGCTTGTCGGTGGCCTCCTGGGTGGCCCAGTAGTCCATGGGGATGCGGTCGGGCTTCTGGCGCTGCAGCACTGCGAGCCAACGCTCCTTGGGGGTCATCGTCTCTCTGGGCATGTGGTCTCCTCCGGAATGGAACGCTGATCACGCTGATGTGGCGCAGATCAGCGCTGATCCTTCTATAGCATCTCCATCTGATCAGCACTGGTCTAGCTGGTGTCAGTGGTATAGCGTTCGGTCTGTGGTCGGGCGTTCGGCAAGATCAGTATATGCGGGGGTGGCGTGCTCCGAAAGGGCCAGCCTGTGGCCCATCTGGATTCTGACCTGGTTTGAGGGAAGCAGGCGGCTGAGGGATAATATCGGGTGGCGAGACTGGTGGAGATGGAGGAGTCTGTGACCGAGCAAGTGACCGCCGAGCAAGTGCTGGAGCTGCTGCGGCGTCTGCCTCCTCGCGATCGGGTGCGCGTGATTGCGAAGGCGCTGCCGGAGATAGAGGAGGAACTGCCCGAGCGCCCGCGGCCGGCGAAGTCGCCAGAGGGCCTGTGGAAGGACTTGGGGTTTGACGTCACGGAGGAGGACATCGCTGAGGCCCGACGGGAGATGTGGCGCAACTTCCCTCGTGAGGACATCTGATGGTCCGGGTCGTGGCGGACACGCACGCTCTGATCTGGTACTTGCTTGGTGCTCCGCGCCTGTCTGCCACGGCCTTGGGCAGCCTTCGGGGCCTGGCAACCATAGCGGGGGCGATAGGTGTGCCCAGCGTCAGCATCGTCGAGATGGTCTACCTGGAGGAGAAAGGGCGCATCCCCGCCCTGGCGCTTTCGATGCTGCAGGAGAACCTCGCTCAGGAGGGGGCAGCTCTCAGAGTGATACCCATCGGGTATGAGATCGCGCTCGCAGTTCGGCAGGTCCCTAGGACCCAGGTGCCGGACATGCCCGACCGTATCATCGCCGCCACGGCTCTCCACCTCGGGGCGCCGCTGATCAGCCGAGACCGCAGGATCAAGGTGCCCGGTGTAGAGACAATATGGTGAGAGCTAGCCGGGCCTCGCGACGGGCAGCAGGCTATCGGCTCAGGAGAGCAGGTCACCTGAACTAGGCGTCGTGTGGTTCCATGGTTGTGCCGGAGTGCCGGGGGGCTCAGTCACCCCGGCGCTCCGGCGCTCCAGGGGAGGTGCGCGGTCGAGCCGCAGGACCAGAGGGCCGGTGGCCATGCATCAGCGGCGTGGGGTTCGATCCGGATCCAGCCCCAGCAGCCGGACAGCATTGAGGCCGAGAACCTTGGCCTTGTCTTCGTCACTCAGGGCGGAATCCAGCACCTCCTCCGGCGTGACCCCTTCGGACCCGTATAGCACCTTGTCTGCTCCGACCACGCGGACGGCGTGCTCGATGAGGGCTGTGGGCGTCGTTGGGGGGAAGAAGCGAGGGCCGAAGTGGCCGAGGAAGGCCGTGTCTAGGTACACGTTGGCGTGCTTCTCACACAAGATGAGCGCGGTGTACATATGGTTGCCGCCCAGGTGGGCGATGCATAGCTTGAGGTCGGGGAAGTCGAAGGCCACCTCGTCCAGGTAAATGGGATCGCAGTACCGGGCGAGCATGGGCACGCCCAGCTCGTACATGTACGGGCCCAGGTAGACCACGCCCATGTGCCAGGTGACGACGAGGTCGAGCTCCTCGCAGACCTCGTAGATGGGGTAGAGGCGGCGATCGTTGGCGTAAAGGTGTTGGTCCATGGGCTGGAACTTGACGCCCTTCACGCCCCAGCGCGCCACCGCCCGGCGGAGGCGGCGCGCCTCCTCGTCCGGATCGCGGGCCATGTCCACCCAGTGGAAGGCGGCGTAGCGGGTGGGGTGCTCGTGGACCATCTGGCGGGCTCGCAGGGCCGCGTCGGGGCCGACGGGGAGGAGGACGGCGAAGTCAATACCCAGGTCCTGGCAGCGCTGCTCGACGGCGGGGGAGGGGTGCTCGTGGAAGTTGACGATGTGGGGTCGGGTCATGGCGTGCTCCATTCCGGGCGGACTTGGGCCGGTCTTGGCTGCACTTGCGAAGGCGATGTAGGAGCGGCAATCGTCCCACACGTACGGGGAGATGTCCAGTGGAGGTGAGTGGCAGCGAAGGGTCGACGGCCTCTGGGGACAAGGCCCTCGACCTTGGGTGTGCGCCAGGCTCTACACGGGGCGGTTCTCGCTTGCCTTCAGGACGGCATCTGCGACCCGGAGGACGTTGCCGCCGATGATCTTCTGGATGTCGTCGTCGGAGAAGCCGCGCTGGACGAGGCCGACGGTGAAGAGGGGCCAGTTGGTCCACGCCAGGCTGAGCCGCTGGCGCCATCGCTCCTCCGGGCTCGCATCGTCGCGGGTACCGTCGGGCCAGAACTGCTCCCAGGTGGGGCGGCCGGTACGGCGCTCGGGGACCTTCGCCATCTGGGCCTCGTAGTTCGCCGAGGTGTGGGCGGTGTCGGTGCCGATGGCCACGTGGTCGGAGCCGAACTGGCAGGCCATGTACTCGATGTGGTCGAGCAGCGCGGCGATGTCCCGGGTTCGGCCGAGGAAGTGGGGCACGCAGCACACGCCCACGTAGCCGCCGGTGTCGGCGATGGCGCGAATCACCTCGTCAGGTTTGCCCCGAGGGTGCGCGTTCAGGGCCACGGCGCTGGAGTGACTGGCGACCATGGGGGCCTGCGAGGTCTGGGCGGCCTCCAGGCTGGTCCGCCACCCGGAATGGGCCACATCCACGATCACGCCCACTCGGTTCATCTCTCTCACCACAGCTCGTCCGAAGTCGCTCAGGCCGGCGTTTGCTGGCTCCATGCAGCCATCACCGATCATGTTCCGGCGGTTATAGGTCAGGTGCATGATACGGCAGCCGAACTGGAAGAAGGTCTCGATGTAGCGGAGCTCCTCATCCATAGAGCGCCATTCCTCTGCCAGCGGGACACCGTTCAGGCTGAGGTAGAAGCACTGCTTGCCCTGCTCCTTGGCCGCGATGATGTCTGCCGGGCCAGTGGCCTTGACCACGAAGTCGGGTATGGCATCAGTCACGTAGATGAAGCGGGCCAGGCGCTTGATAAGGGTCTTGATAGCTTGGCTCTCCTCCCCGGCGTTCTGGACGATGCAGGTGACTCCCGATTCGGTCCAGGCACGAATGAACTCGTCGCGCTCAGCGGGGTCGGAGACCTCGCGGGTCATGGTCATGTTCTCGACCATGTCGCGAATCTCCGGCTCAGATGCACCGGCCTTGACGGCCGTTCGGAGGGCGTCGCCGTCAACAGCGGCGCGGGGGGCGAATCCGTAGGCATCTACGACCACTGAGTGACGGTGCAGCTCGAGGCCATGCTCGATGTCGCGCTTGCTGGGCGACAGGACGGCGAGAGCGATGTCTCGGGCCTGGTTGATGGTGTCTGGCATGTTAGGCTCCTCAGTCTGGTAGGCGCTCGTCAGTCTCGCGCTCGCTGCCATGCCGTTCACTCCAGAGTGGCCAGATACCTGCGATCGCTCAGGGCCTCGCACTCAGGCCAGGCGGTCGGACGCCGGTGGCCTATCCCAGTCGATCATCAGCAGGGCCCAAACGGCGCTCTCTCCAAATGCCCTCGCTTCCTCGGGGCTACGGCCGAACCAGCCAAGCTCGAGGGCCATCCATTGGCTGCCATACTGGCGCCGGGCGAAGCCGGCCAGGCTCTCAGGGATGTGGTCCTCTGGCCACGCCCGCGGGCCACGCCTGAACCAGCTCTTGCCCGCGGGAGCGATGGGCTTCATGTAGTAGAGAAAACGCTCCTGCTGTTCCGGCGTAAGGCCGAGAATCCCGTCCCAGTACTTGTGTTGGAAGTTGTGGAGGTCCAGGTACAGGTGCGGACGGGATGTGTCGAGCGCAGCCAGGTTGGCCGCCAAGGCGGGGTCACCGGTTTCATCGGTGGCGTAGTCGAGGTTGCTGCCGCGCGGCGCGGTGAGCTGTCCCATGCCGTTGTACACGCCGTCGGGGTTGGCCATGGGGAGGACGTAGAACTCGTAGTCGCGGCGAAACATGGCGGCCCAAGGGCTATCGCCGGTGAGGAAGCGCACGGCTCCTTCCATCATGTAGCTGCCGCCGCTCTCGTACGCGTGGGAGCGGGCTCGGATGAGGAAGCGACGCTTAGGCACGGGACTGGTGTCGGTGATGCGCGCCAGCCAGATGTTGCGGCCCTCACGGCTGTGGCCGACGCGCTCCACCTCGGCCCATGGTTTCTGGCGCAGATCGGCCACAAACTGCTCGCCCTGCCCGTAGCTGTAGGGTGGGTGCCAGTGGACCTCTGTAGTGCCAGGGGCGAGCTCCAGGTCCAGCCGGGTCACCGAGCCTTCGACCAGGGCAGGCACGTAGCGCCACCGGTTGGACCCGGGCTCCCGAACCACGCAGAAGTCCCGGTGCTGCATGTAGTCTTCCAGGCTGGCAAACCTCTTGGGCGCGTCGGGAGGCGCCTCATTGTACTGCCAGTCCACGAGGAAGGTCGCCAGAGTGGCTACCGCACCTGCGTTGACCACCCGGAAGCCTAGCCTGGTAGTGCGCCCGAGGCACTCCTCGCCCAGGCCGGGCTCAGCTCGCCACGAGGGGAGGATGCGGAAAGTGCCATCTCCATGATCTTGCACACCGGCGAGGTCATGGGGGCAACCGCCGTCAAAACCCACCTCGATTCGTACCATGGCATTCCTCCGGCTGCCTGCAGGCGTGAGCTGCTTTCTGCTGCCCGGGGATCAGCTCTGGCGCTCGGTGGGAGGAAGCTTCTCGTACTCCATCATCAGGAAGGCCCACATGGCCCTCTCCCCAAACTGCCGAGCTTCCTCCGGCGACCGGCCGAACCAGCTGAGCTCCACAGCCACCTGCCTGGTGCCGTACTCGCGCTGGCAGAAGCGGGACAAGCTCTCGGGAGTGCGCCCCTCTGGCCAGGGCCTGGGCCCGCGGCGGATCCAGGTCTTGCCGGCCGGAGCGATGGGGTCCATGTAGTACAGGAAGCGCTCCTGCTGCTCCGGCGGCAGCCCCAGCAAGCCGTCGGAGTGCTTGCTCTGCCAGTTGTGGAAGTCTATGAACCAATGGGGCTGCGCTCTCTTGGCCGCCGCCAGGCTGGCCGCGTGTGCTCCGTCGTTGCGCTCGTCAGACACCAAGTAGAGGTTGCTTCCCCTCGGCGCCGTAAGCTGGCTCAGGCCGTTGTGCACACCGTCGGGGTTGGCCATGGGGAGGACGAAGAACTCGCAGTCTCTTCTCGCCATGGCAGCCCAAGGGGACTCGCCGGTGAGAAAGCGCACGGCACCTTCTACCATGTAGCTGCCCCCGCTTTCGTATCCGTGGGCTCGCGCTCGGATGAAGTACCTATGCCCCTTGGCACCGTTGCCGTCGGAGATGCGCAGGAGCCAAATGTTACGCCCTTCCTGGCTGTGGCCAACAACCTCGGCATGCACGGTGGGTTTTCCCCGCTGCGCAGAGGCAAACTCCTCTCCTTGTGCGTAGCTGTATGGCGGATGCCAGTGGATCTCGGTCACTCCGGGCAGCAGATCTAGCTCGAGGCGACCGACTGACCCCTCAACCTTCAGCGGCAGGTAGCGCCACTGATCCGAGCCGGGCCCCCGTACCACACAGAAGTCTCGTAGCTGCATGTAGTGGTGCAGGCTGGCGAAGGTGTTGGGGGCATCTGACGGGGCATCGTTGTACTGCCAGTCAATGAGGAAGGCGGCTAAGGTAGGAGCGTCCGAGTCGTTGACCGCCCGGAAGCCCAGCCTGGTGGTGCGGCCAAGGCACTCCTCGCCCAGGCCGGGCTCGGGTCGCCAGGAGGGAAGGATGCGGAAGATGCCGGGCGCTAGCTCCTGAACGCCGGCTGGGTCATGGGGACAGCTCCCGTCGAAGCCTACCTCAACCTGCACCATTCTAGACCTCCAATGTCGGGCCGTAGCCGTGTGTGTCTGCTGCTCCCCACCACACATCCTCGGGTCTTCGTGGGTTGACCGCGAGGCGCGCCAGCTGTGCAGATCGACCGGTCCTACAGGCGAAGCGCCGCCAAGTCCTTGATGTGGCTAACGGCGCCAGGTGCTCCGAGCCGAGCATAGAGGTTCTCGGCCCACATGTACTCCCTGGGCCTACAGGCGCTGGACCGACAGTCCTCTGGGGGCTCAAGGAACACCAGCCTGGTCGGCCAGAGGAGGCCGGCAACGTAGGGCAGGTCGGTGAAGCGGAGGACGTTGAGCATCTCGATGCTGTCGCCAGTGCCATCAGCTGCCCCGGGCGCATCGTGGGTGGCTGGCGGATCGGACAGGACTACTGCCCTGAGGTTCCCGTCAAGGAGTGCAGCGTAGAGCGCCACCACCGCCATCTCTCCGGCCCCCGATAGGACAATGCGTTCGCCGTCCACAACATCGAGGGAGCGCGCGACCTCCAGGGCTCGCACAGCGTCATAGACCCGCATAGAGGCCACAGTGCGACCGATGATGGCGCTTGCCCTGCGGACGTGCCAGGCGAGATCATCCCCCCAGGCGGTGTCATCTACCCCTCTAACGGCTACAGCCAACCGCACCCACTCAGGGCCTAGATCGGCCCAGCCCTTTGGGACCCGCTGATACAGTGGCCTTACGGCCCGCAACCCGGCGTCTCTGGCGTTCACCAGGTGCACGAGGAGGGATCGCTCTCGCTTGTGCTCCTGCCTGGGTACAGACAAGTACGCCGACAGCCTCCAGCCCTCTTCGGGGGTGAAGTCCACCCGAGTGAAACTGTGTGTGTGAGACTGCCACTCGAAGTCCTTGCTGATCGCCAGGTCGCAGGGCGACTGGGGGAAATGGCCGAAAGTGCGGGAGCGAAGATCGGCTACCAACATGGCCCGAGCTTCTCGCAGGCCGTCCGCGCTGGTTACCTCAGGGGGAGCCGCGAGAGGGACGAAGAAATCGTGCACGGAGGTGGATCGCTCATCAGGTGGGAGCACCCGGTCCGGGAAGACCAGCAGATCCTCGTCCTTCTCCAGGAGCTGCGGGTCCTGCACTGTATCGGGCACTTCGGCAGGCGATACGTCCTCCCCCTTGAGATGCTTCAAGAACCACGCGAAGATCGCCCTGCGCGAACGTTCGTGGTAGCCGTGGGGGCCAGGCGTTTCGATTAGGCCGATGCGCTCCGGCACTCCCAGCAGCTCGTAGACCTTTCGAGTGCGGTCATAGCACTCTCTGATGGAAGCGATAGAGTAGATGCCGTCGCGGTCAGGCGAGGAGATCAGCAAGGCCCTTGGGGCGATGAGAGCTCCTACATCCGACAGGTCCCACTGGTAGGTGTTAATGTGAAACATGCAGTCGCAGTGACCGTCTACGGTACGGTCAGCCAAGTGGGCCGCCATCGTGCCTGTGGCCGAGTTGGGGCAGACGGCCTTCACCCGATCGTCACCTGCTCCTAGCCACCACGTGGTTGCTCCCCCACCGGAGCAACCCATCGCGCCGATGGCCTCTGGGTCGACCTCGGGCCGGGACTGGAGCAGATCAACGGCGCGCATGGAGTTCCACATCTCCACCCCAGCGGGCGTGTAGCCACGGCTGTACCACTGATACTGGCCGTGGGCATAGGGCCCATGGTGGGTGCCGAACATCTCCGAGAACTCAACGGTGTCGAGGACTATGGTCACAAAGCCCAGCCTGGCCAGATGCTGGCAGTTGTACTGGCTGGCCAGTTTCTGAGTGAAAGAGTGGCCATTGGAGTAAACCACCGCAGGGACTGGACCCGTGGCTTGCGCAGGCAGGTAGAGGTTGGCGGTGACGTAGAGCCTAGGCAACGATTCGAAGTAGAGGACCTCGACGCGATAGCCTCTGGCGGCACGGTCCAGTACTCGCACTGTCTTCGCGTTCAGTGGCGGGCGTTCCTCCCTCTCGAGGGCCACAGGAATCCCCTGCATCTCCATGTACTGCTGCCAGCGCTTGGGCCGCTGAGCGTGCCATTCGTCGGCGGTGGCCGGTAAGTCGCGCACGGAGGCATCAGTGATGCGCCTAGCCTCCCTGCACAGGTACTCGCGGATATTGTTCACTCAGCCCCTCCCTATCGCTCCTGATGCGCTGTGGCCCCCAGGCGCTGAATGCGCGGCATGCTATGACCGAGACTCGAGCTTGACTATGGCTCCGCGCCTCTAGCAGGTCAGCCAGGGCGGCGGCGCCAACCTACGCAGGCTACGTCTATCCCTTGATTCCAGTGATCGATATGCCCTCGACGAAAGTCCTCTGCGTGAAGAAATACAGCAATATGATCGGGAAGATGGTCACAGCACTCGCCGCCATGAGGCGCGGCCACTGCAACTCCATGTAGAAGCTCGGTGTGGTGGTTCTCAGCATCTGCAGACCAAGGGCGATCGGATACTGCTCTCTGTCCGTCAGATAGATTAGGGGGCCCAGGTAGTTGTCCCAGGCACCCATTATTGTGAACAGCGCAACGACCGCCATCGCCGGCTTTGCCAGAGGGATCACTACACGGCCAAGAATCGTCAGCTCAGACGCTCCGTCTATCCTTGCCGCGTCTGATAGCTCTAGCGGTATCGTGAGGAAGAACTGTCTGAGGAGGAACACATCATAGGCAGCCGCGAAGAACGACGGGATGATGAGCGGCTTGTAGGAGTTGACCCAACCAATCTTGCTGAAGACGATGTATAGGGGGATCATTCTCACCTGGCCGGGGATCATCATGGTGGCTAAGCAAAGGAAGAAAACTGCATCGCGCCCTTTCCACTGCACGCGCGAAAAGCCGTAAGCTACGAGTGTTGACGACAGTACCGTACCGATCGTCACCAGAATGGCGTACTTGATAGTGTTCAGGAAGAACTTGCCAAAAGGTACGATGGTCATTGCTTCAATGTAGTTGCGCCAGCGTGCCGGGTTAGGTATCCAAGGGGACGGAATGCGGTACACCTGTGGATCGGTCTTGAGCGACGTGGAAACCATCCACACGAAAGGCAGAACGTAGGTGACGGCCAGGGTAGTAAGAACCGCGTACAGAGCCACCCTACCGAGACTGGCGCGGCCCCGGCCGGGCCGGCGTGCCCGGCCGCTCGGGCGTCGAAGAGTGGCTGTAGCGCCGGGCGATCCAGTCACTTCCCTGCGTAGTACACCCACCGGTTTGAGCTCCTGAAAGTGATTATGCTAAAGAAAACCACCACGATGAAGAGAATCCAAGCCAGCGCCGAGGCATACCCCATCTTGAAGTACTGGAAGGCATTGCGGTAGAGGTAGACAGCGTAGAGCTCGGTCGCGTTGTTTGGTCCCCCTCCTGTGAGCAGGTACGGCATCGTGAAGGACTGGAAGGTGCCTATCAGCCCAGTGATCGTGATGAAGAAGATGGAGGGCGTACACATCGGTATGGTGATGTGCCGGAATCGCTGTGGAGTGCTGGCGCCGTCGATGACCGCGGCTTCATACAGCTCACGAGGGACATCCTGCAGCGCCGCCAGGAAGATCACAATGGCTGAGCCCTGGGCCCAGCACTGAATGATGATCAGTGAGGGCTTCGCCAGTGCAGCGGAGCTGAGCCATGGGATGGCCGGCAAGCCCATGAGGCTTAGCATACTCGAGATCAGGCCATATTCGGTGTTGTATATGAAAAGCCATACCATGGCACTAGACACTGCCGGAACGATTGAAGGAATGAAGAAGATGGTCCGATACAGGGAGCGACCGCGCACGTCGGTGTTGAGGAGATTGGCCACAAGGAAGGCGGTGACGATAGCAGCGGGCAATCCGAATACCACGAAGTACAACGTATTGCTAAGCACGATTCGGAAGATGCGGTCGTCCAGCAGTATCTTTTGATAGTTGTCCAGCCCAATGAAGCGCGGAGGCCGAACTACGTCATACCTAGTGAAGCCGTAGTAAAGAGAGGCAGCAATGGGGTAGATCGTGAAACAGACGAATCCCACGATCCATGGGCTTATGAAGGTGATCCCGGTTATCTGACGCTTGATCTCACGACGCCGGACACTTCCGCGGGAACCGAAGAGCGCGCCAGTAAAGTGAATCGATCTGGCAGTAGACATAGCTCCACCAAAAGGATCGAGCACGGACGAAGGGCTGGAGTGCTTTCTGGATCCTTCGTCCAATGGTGTGACTAGCGGACACCGCCCAGAGACCGCTGCAGTGCAACACGATGGTGCCTGACCTTCAATGCTAGCCCGAGGACCGGAGACCAAGGACTGAGTAACACGACCGTGCCCACTGCCGGCACGGTCGTGTTACTGCTCCCTCGGGCTAAGCAGTCTCTTCCAAGAAGGCTGCCAACTCCTCGTCCATCTCCTTCTGCATCCGCTGTGCAGCTTCCTCGGGGCCGAGGTCGCCGTAGATGACGGCTTCCCGCATCAGCTTCCACTTGGCGTCTGTCACACTGCCAATTGGGTCCGCCTCAACCCAGACTTCGTCTGCCTCCTCAAGTGCCGTGCGGGTGTACCACCAGATATCTTCCGCAGCCCTCTCCGGGAACCGCTGGGAGAGATCAAGGGTATCCTGGTAGGACCGGCGCGGGCCCACCCATCCAATCACCTGCAGGAGGGGATCGCAGGCTCCCGGTCGTGTCATAAATTGCGCGAACCTGTAAGTGGCATCGGGGTTCTTGCCGCCCTTGAAGATCACGACAGCGTGGCCTCCGACGGTGCAGATCTTGGTTCCCTTCCGTTGAGATGGCATTGGCACCCAGGTCCACTCATACTCATGGTCGGGGTTGATCCGCACCATACTGCCAGGGCCGGAAGGGTACGTGATCTGCAGCGCCCTGCGTCCACCGCCGAAAGCGCCCCAGGCCTGACCCTCGAGCGACGTGTTGAGAGCATTCACTTTCTCAGGAGTCACATCCGCCCAGAACTTGTTAATAGTGTTGAGAAACTCCACCGTCTCCGGACGGTCTATCTCGAACTGCATCTTCTCCGCGTTGAAGTAGTGGAAGCCCCACATCTCTGGATACAGCCACGGGTCAATCGTGTGTGCGGAGTAGTCGGAGCCTGATGTCGGGATCATGCCAAGAACATTGATGTTGCCAGCCTCATCGTAGGTGGTCAGGGCCTTGTGCCACTCGAACACCTCATCCCAAGTGGCTGGCAGGCTGTTCTCATCTAGGCCTGCTTCTCTGATCAGGGTGAGGTTCACGCCGAGCCCGTACCGTGTCGACGTATCGGCAGCTGGAACACCGTACTGCTTGCCTTTCCACTCGAACTTCTTCCATAGGGGCTCGGGAATATCACCGTCGGCGTATCCAGCGTCGGGGTCTGCAGCGATGTAGTCATCGAGAGGAAGGCAGAGCCCGCGGGCGGAATACTCGAAGTACCAGATATTGAATGAGGTGTCGGGCGGATTGCCGGCCGCGATGGCAGCGAACAGCTTGGATTGGATCTCCCCGCCGGGAACGTTGACCCACCTTACCTGAACATCGTCGTGGCTCTCGTTGAAGTTCTTCTCGATCATTGGGAAGGCATCGCCAGACCACGATGACCACCACTCAATGACAGGCACCTCCCCAGCAGCAGCAGCCGGCTGCTCCGCGGCCGGAGCCTCGGTCGCCGGCGCGGCCACTGTCGCAGCTGGCGCCCCGCCGGGGGTGGCAGCACACGCTCCCAGGGCGCTCGCGCCCGCAGCGCCTACACCGACGGACAGCAGCCCCTTCAGAACCTGACGGCGAGTGACAAGTTCCATGTCTTCTCCCTCCTCATCTGATCCCCAGAAAGCAGATTCCGCGGCGACGAATTCCCCTTGCCGTTACTGTATAATGGGGCCTGGCGCAGTTCAATGGGCTCACTGCCTCGGGACTGCCATCGTACTGCCACGCCTGACCGCCTCTGAGCTTGCCTGGGGAGGGCGACTTGCTGACTAGGGCGTACCACTGGCTCGACCCGCTTCCGTCGCAGCTCGGCGACGAACACGTCTCCCCGGTGTACGGCCATCGTCTCATGATGCTGGCACTGGCCCTGGGCGCAGTCTCCTACGTGCTACTCTTCATCGCCTGGACCATCGCGCCCATCTACGGCTCGGCCATGCACCTTCGCAGCGCTCTGCCCATGTCTCTCTCGCTCCTAGGCGCGATTGGAGCGGGACTCCTCCGACACCGGCCCCGGACGGCCGCTCTGACGCTCCTGGGGAGCGCAGTGTGGGCCCTGTACTACGTCCCCAGCCCGGCTCGTGAGCTCCTCGGTCCTGTGCTGGTCTCCAGTGCCATGCTCTTGGCTGGCCGGTGCGCGGGACTTCTTTGCGCCGGTGTCGTCTCTCTCTTCCCGGGAATGGGACTCACGGCCGTCGGCGCCCTCTGGGCTAGCGCCGCCGTGGTCTGGCTCTCGGTGGACTACGTGTGCGCTGCCCTGGGCCAGGCCGCCTCGCGCCAGGAGCGAGCCTTCCGCCTCGAGCGCGAACTCCTCAGCCGCCGCGAGGAGCTCCGCCGCCTCAACGATTCCCTCCGCACCGCCTACGCCCTCCTCGAACGCACCAACCGCGAGCTGGCCGACGCTCGCGACGAGGCGGAAGAGGCCCGCCGGCTCAAGAACCAGTTCGCCGCCACCATCAGCCACGAGCTGCGCACCCCCCTCAACCTCATTCTGGGCTTCACCGAGGTCATGCACACCGCCCCCGAATCCTACGGCTCCGCCGACCTCCCCCCGGAGCTGCGGGGCGACATCCGCGAGGTCTACCGCAATACCCGCCACCTGGTGGACCTGGTGGATGACGTCCTGGACCTCTCCCGGATCGAGCAGGTCCGGCTGGCGATGGTGCCGGAGGACACCGACCTGCTCGCCCTCATTCAGCAGGCGACTGCCACCGTCGCCGGCCTCTTCCGAGGCAAGCCGGTGGAACTGGTGGTGGACCTGCCTTCGGAGCTGCCCCGCTGCACCGTGGACCGCACCCGCATCCGGCAGGTGCTCATCAACTTGCTCACTAACGCTGCCCGGTTCACCGAGCGGGGCGAGGTCCGCGTGGAGGCCCACTACGACGAGCCCCGGCGGGAGGTCGTGATCTCGGTGAGCGACACCGGCCCGGGCATCCCGGAGGAGGAGCAGGAACGGGTCTTCCAGCCCTTCCACCAGGCCAGCTCCTCGCTGTACCGGCACAAGGGAGGCAGCGGCCTGGGCCTGGCCATCTGCCGCACCTTCGTGCAGATGCATGGTGGGCGGATCTGGCTGCAGTCGCAGCCGGGAGAGGGGAGCCGGTTCAGCTTCGCCTTGCCCACTCGGGCGAGCGTGCCCTCCTCTCGGGACGACTGGCGACCAGCGGGCGTGGCCCAGTCCTTGCAGGACTCCATCGTCACGGTGGATCCCGAGGGGCGCATGACCCGGCTGCTGGAGAGGGCCCTGCCTCAGTTCCGGGTGCACAACGCGGCCGATGTGGAGCAGGCAGCCGAGGTGACTGCCCTGCAACATCCCAGAGCCGTGGTGGCGTTCACCGGGGCCGACGCCGACTCCGCAGCGGAGGGACTGCTGAGGTCGGTGGCCTGGCCGGGGCTGCCTGTGGTGGGTTGCCAGGTGCGGGACCGGCGTCCGTTGGACGCGTTCCCCAACGTGCGGGCAGTGCTCACCAAGCCCGCTTCTCAGAACGCGGTACTAGACGCGCTCGAGTTCGTCGGCCCCACCGGAACTGTGATCCTTGCCGACGACGATGAGGGCATGACTCGCCTCATTAGGCGCGCCTTGGCTCGCTCTCGTCCTGGCCTGCAGGTGCTGGCGGCCCACGATGGGGACCAGGCCCTGAACCTGATACGGCTCCACCGCCCGGTGGCGGTGCTACTGGACCTAGCCATGCCCGGGCGAGATGGACTGTCCGTTCTCCAGGCCATGTGCGATGAGGCCCTTGTCTCCGTCCCGGTGGTGGTGTTGACCGCCATGGATCTGGAGGGGGCAGCGGGACGGGTGGCTGCCGACAAGCTGGTGCTCTCGGCCTGCGCCGGGCTGAGCGAGTTGGAACTGGTGCGGTACCTCGAGGCACTGGCGACCGCCGCCCGGCCCCGGTACGTGGAAGAGGTCAGGTTGGCGGCTCAGGCCCTCTAGCCAGAAGGGGTGGCACGTAGTTGACGCCGATGTGATGGCAGTTCGCGCTGATCGGGGTAGGACGGCACCATCGGCGTCGGCTGATCTCCTGCTCGCGGGATGCTCCGGCAGTTTGCGAGCGACGCGGTCTCTTGGTTAACATGGCGCCTACGCTGATTGAGGCGAGTCGTTGGTCAGTCTGCGGTGTTGGCCACAATCAGATTGGAGTATAATCCCGGCATCAGTCAAGGGGGATATACGTGCGGAACATCCTAATCACCGGGGGGGCCGGTTTCATCGGCTCCAACTTCGTCCACTACGTTCTTCGGAAGCACCCGCGGTGCCACGTTGTGGCCTACGACAAGCTCACCTACGCGGGCAACCTGGATAAC
>JABLXR010000015.1 GCA_013178015.1 Anaerolineae bacterium | reverse complement strand
CCTCATCGCCGGCAGTATCTTCCCCCTGGGGGCGAGGGATGTAGGCGGGGTGATGCAGCTCGGCGGGACCTTCCTGGCACGGCCCGCTCGCCTGAGTTCCACACCGAGGAGGGTCGGTGCCGGGCCCTGCGCAACCTGAACAAGGAGGGCATAGATGCGCTGGTGGTCATCGGGGGGAGCGGATCCCAGCAGGGCGCCTACGCCCTCTCTCAGATGGGCTTCCCGGTGGTGGGGGTGGCCTCCACCATAGACAACGACCTCTACGGCTCCGACATCACCATCGGGGTGGACACAGCCCTCAACATCGCCCTAGAGGCCATAGATCGACTGAAGGTGACCGCCTCCAGCCTGGAGAGGGCTTTCCTGGTGGAGGTCATGGGCCGGGATTGTGGCTATCTGGCTCTAATGGTGGGCATCGCCGGGGGCGCCGAGGCCATCTGCATCCCCGAGATTGATTGCAGCCCGGATGAGGTGGCCGCCACTTTGGCCGATGCCTATCGGCGGGGCAAGCCGCATGCCATCGTGGTGGTGGCCGAGGGAGCGCAGCACAACGCCCAGGCACTGGCACAGCACTTCGCCGAGCACGTGGACGAGATTGGGTTCCAGTTGCGGGTGACCATTCTGGGTCACGTGCAGCGGGGAGGGGCCCCGACGGCCGCCGACAGGCTGCTAGCCACCTGGTTGGGGGCCGCAGCCGTCCAGTACTTGGCCGAGGGCCGCTACGGCGTGTTGGCTGGAAGCGTAGATGGCAAGATGGTGGCCACCCCTCTGGAGGAGGTAGTGGCCAACCGCAAGGCCCTGGACCTGAACCTGCTCGAGATCGCCGGCGTCATGGCTCGCTAGGGCGCGGTGGCCGGTGCCCCCGCTCACACTCATTTGACCACGAACTCGACATGATCTACGACTTCGACACCCCGGTTGACCGTCGCCTCTCCGACAGCTCCAAGTGGAGCACCTGCCCGCCGGGCGTGCTGCCCCTGCCTGTAGCCGACATGGATTTCCTGTGCCCGGAGCCGGTGGTTCGAGCCCTCCATGAGCGAGTGGATCACGGTGTGTTCGGCTATGGGTGCGAGCCTGCCGGCCTGCGGGAGGCCATAGTGGACCGCCTGTATCGGCTGTACCGCTGGCAGGTGCCGACCGAGGCACTGGTGTTCCTGCCTGGGGTGGTAGCCGGTTTCAACCTGGCCTGCCGCGCTCTGGCTGCCGAGGGGCGCGGTGTGCTGGTGCAACCGCCGGTGTACCCTCCCATCCTGAGTGCGCCGGGTAGGCACGGCCTCAGGCGACTGGAGGCGCCCCTGGTTCGCGGGGAAGGGGGTCGCTATCAGGTGGATTGGGATGCCTTCGAGGAGGCCGCGTCCGAGGCCGGGCTCTTCCTGCTCTGCAGCCCTCACAACCCGGTGAGCCGCGTGTTCACCCGGGCCGAGCTGGAGCGCCTGGCGGAGACGTGCTTGCGTCACCGGGTGATCATCTGTTCCGACGAGATCCACTGCGACCTGGTGTACCGCGGGTACGAGCACATCCCCATCGCCTCCCTGGCGCCGGAAGTGGGAAGGCGCACCGTCACTCTGATGGCGCCCAGCAAGACCTACAACATCCCCGGCCTGCACTGCGCCTTCGCCGTCATCGAGGACGAGGCCCTCCGGCGGCGATACCAGTTGGCTCGGGCGGGACTGGTAGGGGAGCCCAACGTGCTGGGCTTCGTGGCGGCGCTCGCTGCCTACCGCGAGGGGCAGGAGTGGCTGGAGCAGGTGCTAGCCTACCTGGAGGCCAACCGCGACTTCCTGGCTGCCCACGTGGCCGCGAACCTGCCCGGGGTGAGGATAACGCCGGTGGAAGGCACCTTCCTCGCCTGGCTGGACTGCCGGGAGCTGGCCCTGCCCGGCGGGCCATCCCGGTTCTTCCTGGAAGAGGCCCGGGTGGACCTGAGCGACGGGGCGACATTCGGCGCCCAAGGCGAGGGGTTCGTTCGCCTCAACTTCGCCTGCAGCCGGGGGGTGCTGCAGGAAGCCCTGGACCGGATGGCGAAGGCGCTGGAAGGAGTGAGGCCCGTAGCCTAGAACCCGGGTTCTAGGCTACGGGCCCAAACGACTAGAGCCCGGCCACCTCCACTGGCCGGTCGAGCTTGGCGGAGCGCCAGGCGGCCTCGGTGAGCTCTATGACCCGTAGGCCGCATTCGGCCGGCACCTCCACTTCCTCCAGCCCCATGATGGCGCGCACGAAGTTCAGGTCTGGGTTGCTCTCCGGCTCGCCCAGGGACGGGCGCTCAGGCTGGCTGCCCACCAGGTGCTGCTGTAGCCCGCCGATGTTGTCGTACATCACGCTGCCTTCGCTGCCGTAGATGCCGAACATCTCCCAGTAGCCGGGCGTGCTGCCCAGGACGGTGACGTTGCCGATGGCGCCGCTCTCGAACCGCACCGTGATGGCGCTATCCACATCCACTTCCAGGTGGAAGTTGTTCATCTGAGCGTAGACCTCTTTGGCTCGAAGGCCGCTGCACCAGAGCATCATGTCCACCACATGGCTGCCCGAGTCGTTCAGTTGGCCGCCGCAGGAGAGCTTGGCGTCCTGGCGCCAGGTGCCAGCGCTGCTGCGGAGCCAGTTCTGGGTGAGGGTGAGGGCGACGGTATTGAGTTGGCCTAGCTTACCGCCCACCGCCATCTCCCGCATGTAGCGGTAGGCGGGGACGTAGTGGCGCTGATAGGAGATCATGAGCACCTTGCCCGTCTCGTCGCGCTTGGCGATCACTTGATGCGCCTCGGACACGGTGGAAGTCAGAGGCTTCTCGCAGAGCACGTGCTTGCCCGCATCCAGAGAGTCGAGGATCTGCTGGGGGTGAAAGCAATGAGGCGAATGGATCTCCACTGCGTCGAGCTCCACCTTCTCCAACATCTCTCGGTAGTCGGAGAAGGTGGGGACTTCGGCGAGCTCGGGGCGCGCGGCGATGAGCTTGGCCAGGCTTTGCTCGCTGGGGTCGGCCAGGCTCACGACTTGAGCCAGGCCGCTCTCGTGCAGACGGGTGGCGTGGCCGCGGGCGATGTTGCCGGCGCCGATGAAGCCGATACGGACCTTGTCGGACATTTTTCCTCCGCTGGTGCGGTTGTGGCTGCCTGAGAGCTTATGCACCCGTCTGGCCCGCGATGTCAAGATGGCACGCAGATGACGCTGAGGGAATGCCGATCTGCACTGATCAGAACGGGAACAAACCGAGGGATCAGCGGGAATTTGTGCAGTATCAACGCTCTCGGCCTTGCTTTTGACACCGTCCCCGGCGGCGGCCTAGGATGACCCGTCCGGTGAAGTGCATCCGACGAGGGAGAGAGTCGTGCCCGTAAGCCACCCTGACGTGGGCATGGTGGTGCCCACATGGTATCCCGCCGATGCTGACGAGGCGCTGGTCAGATCACTGCTGGAGCGCACCCTGGTCGGAGTGGAGCGCTACTGCCGCCCTGAGATGGTGGCTGTGGTGCTGGACGGCCAACCGCGCTGGCGGGAGGCGGTGGGCCGGGCGGCCGAGGAGCGGGGACTGCGCTATCTGTACCTTCCCACCAACTTGGGGAAGGGCGGGGCCCTGGCCGCGGGCATGGCGGCCGTGCTCCCCGAGGAGCCGGCCTTCATCGTGACCCGCGACAGCGACGGGGATCATCGCCTGGAGGACATGCCGGCGCTTCTGGAGCTGGCCCGCCAGATGCAGGAGGAGACGGGCGCGGGCCTGGTCATCGTCTCCGGGGGTAGGCCGGACCGGGCTCGGCCGCTGGGATTTGAGCGGGCGCAGTATGAGATCCTCACCGACCGCGTGCTGTGGCAGGCACTCCAGTTCCACTCTGCCCGCATGGGCAGACAACTGAGCAGCACCTACTTCGCTGCCTTCGGCGACTACCCCGACATCCAGAGCGGGTACAAGGTCTACTCCCGAGCGGCCGCCGAGATGGCGGCGACCGCCCTTTCCCACGCGTGCGAGGAAGGCGAGGGCGGAGGGCTGTCGCGCTGCGGGGTGGAGACCATTCCGGCGGTCGAGGTGCTGGCAGCTGGGGGGGAGATGGGGGTGGTCGCCCGCCGCACGCTGCAGGAGCAGCCGGTGTCTGGCTACCGGGGCGTGGACGCCCGGCGCATGTACGCCGAGCCGCTGGCGTGGGCACTGCGTCGGTTGCGGGTGCCCGGGGGATCGGCAGCTGTTCTACTCGATGGGGCCCTGCTGCGGTCCCCGTTGGCCTTCGACTACCGCCGCCGCGAGGAGCTGCTGGCGGTGCGGGACTGGGTCCTGGAGGCGCTGGGCGCGCCGCGGCCGTTGGCATGGGGAGCGAGGTTCGTCTAGGTGGAGGTCCTGATCGCCGACAGGCTGCTCCTCTTCTGGCGCATGATGGCCGTGGTGGCCGTGGTGACGGGGCTGCTGGCCTGGCGGTATCTCTGGCTCCTGGGACGCGGGCACGTGGGACAGCCGGGGCGGCCAGCCGGCGTGGGCGGAGTGCTGAGGGCAGCCTTCCGCCCTCCGGCCGGAGGCTGGCGGCGGCTGGGGCATCACCTCTGGGCCGATGGGCTGCTGCATCGGCGGCTGTGGCTATCCGATCGGCGGCGGTGGCTGGCGCACCAGTCCATGCTTCTGGGTTTCGGCGGTCTGGCCCTGCTGAGCTTCTTCGCTGCCCTCTCTGAGCACGTGTTTCGGCCGCTGGCGCTGGACTACGCCGCCATCGCCGCCTTGCGCGACATGGACCAGCCCTTCCTGGCCGCGCTCCACGAGACCCTAGGTTTGCTGCTCCTGGCGGGCGGGGCCATGGCAGGGCTGAGACGGGCGCTTGCCGGGGGCGAGCACCTGCCTCGGAGTGGGCCGGACACGGCAGTGGTGGCTCTGATTCTGTTCATCACCGCAAGCGGCTACCCGGTGGAGGCTCTGCGCCTCCTGATGGAGCAGGTGCCACCCGAGGTGGCTCGCTTCTCCTTCGTGGGCTGGCCCCTGGCGCGCTGGCTGAGCCCTCTCGGGCTGAACTGGGCCGCTTGGCACTTCTGGACCTTCCAGGTGCACGTGGTGGCCAGCGTGGTTCTCTTCGTCTACCTGCCTTTCAGCAAGATGCTGCACGTCTTCGTCTCCCCGGTGGTGGCGGGTCTGGGCGCAGCTGAGGCCGAAGCGACCCGATGAGTGGACTGGACTTCAGCCTGCTGAGCGTGCGGGATCTGCTCAGCCTGGATGCCTGCACCCGCTGCGGGGAGTGTGTACCGGCGTGCCCGGTGCTGGCAGCGGGCGAGGAGCACGCCACTGCTCTGAACAAGATCGCGCTCTGGCGTCAAGAATGGCGAGGCCAGGGAGGAGGGCTGTTAGGCCCTCTGGCTCGATTCCTGGGGCGCCGCCCGGAGCCCGATCGGGAGGAGATGGTAGCGGCCACCTACGACTGCACCCTGTGCGGCCGGTGCGCCCAGGTATGCCCAGTGTTCATAGATACGCGTCAGCTGTGGCTGGGTCAGCGGCGGCAACTAGCGCGAGCCGGCCTGGCCCCCGAGGCTATTCGGGCCGTGGGCGAGCAGACGCTTCGCACCGGCAACATCGCTGGGCGCCCGGCGGCAGACCGGCTCTCCTGGCTGGGGAACGTGCAGCAGGCTCCGGCGAGAGGGGGCGACCCTCCTGACGTGCTCCTGTTCGTCGGGTGTCTGTCGTCGCTGTACCCTCAGGCATTCGGCCTGCCCCAGGCGCTCCTCTCTCTTCTCCAGGGCCTGGGATTGAGAGTGGGCACCCTGGGGCAGGATGAGCTCTGCTGTGGCTTCCCCCTCTATGCCAGTGGCTTGGTGGATGAGGCTCTGACCCTGGCCCGGCGCAACCGCGAGCTCATCCGGGCCTCGGGCGCGGAAGTGGTGGTCACCTCGTGCCCCTCCTGCTACCACACCCTGCACCACTGGTACCCGGAGTGGCTGGGCCGGGAGCCGGGTCCCCGGGTCCTGCACGCGGTGGAGCTGCTGGCCGAGCGTCTCCCCTTGCTCAAGCTAGGTACGCTGCCCCTGAAGGTTACGTATCACGATCCCTGCGACCTGGGCCGGCTCTCGGGCATCTATGAGTTGCCGCGGGAATTGCTCCGGGCGGTGCCGGGGCTGGAGCTGGTGGAGATGGAGGACAACCGGGAGCGGTCGCTCTGCTGCGGTGGCGGGGGGGACGTGGAGATGGTGCGGCCGGAGCTGTCGCGGGCGATGGCTGACCGTCGTTTCGCCCAGGCGGTGGAGACGGGGGCCCAGGCCATCGTGACCGCCTGTCCCCAGTGCAAGCGGGCCCTGAGCGCGGCCGCCCGCCGGGCGCGGCAGAGGATGCCGACGCTTGACTTGGCCGAGGTGTTGCAGGAGAGGAGTGAAGGAGTAAAGGAGACAGGAGTAAAGGAGTAAAGGAGACAGGAGTGAAGGAGTGAAGGAGTGAAGGAGTCGGGAGCAGAGGGGATGGGGGCTGAGACAGGCAGGCCCACGAGCCTGGGTCAGGCGGTCTGGTGCCTTCCGCCCAGTGCGAGTCCCTAGTCCTGTCTACTCCCCTCCTGTCTCCTTTACTCCTTCACTCCTTTACTCCTATCTCCTTCACTCCTGTCTCCTTCACTCCTTCCCCGGGAGCAAGGCATGAAGATCGGCAAGTACGAGTTTCCTGATGACCTCTACTACGATGCCACCCACAACTGGGCTCGGGTGGAGGCGGGCGAAGTGGTGCAGGGTATGTCCGCCTTCGGCCAGGCCCTGGCGGGGGAGATCGTCTATGTGGAACCGGCTGCCTTCGGGCGGGAGGTGGCCCAGGGGGCACCCATGTTCTCCATCGAGTCCGGGAAGTGGGTGGGACGCATCAACGCTACTGTCAGCGGCGAGGTGCTGGCGTTCAACCACGAGCTGGAGTGGGAGCCGGAGCGGGTCAACCGAGATCCCTACGGCCGAGGGTGGATGGTGCGGATACGCCCCGCCTCACTGGAGGAGGACCTGGCCCGGCTGCTCCGCCCCGATACCGACGAGTTCCGCGCCTTCATCGCCGCCGAGCGGGAGAAGTACGGCCTGTGAGCTCGCCGAGGCTTCCCCTCTACGCCCTCGGGCCGGTGAGCTGGGCCGAGAGCCAGGCCATCTATCACGCCCAGGCTCACCTGGGGCTCTTCGGGGCCAACGTCCTCTGGCCCACCGAGCCGTACGTGTGCATCGGCCGGTTCCAGGACCTGGAGCTGGAGGTGGACGTAAGTCGCTGCACCGAGCGGGGCCTTCCCATCGTGCGGCGGGAAGTCGGGGGCGGGGCCGTGTACCTGGATGCGGGCCAGGTCTTCTACCAACTGGTGCTGCCCTATGATCGAGCTTCGCTCGACTACCGGGCTCTCTTCCGGCTGGGCCTGGACGGAGTGGTGCTGGCGCTCGGCCGACTGGGGGTGGAAGCGCACGTTCGGGGAACCAACGACGTGGCCGTAGGCGGCAGGAAGATCTCGGGCAACGGGGCCGGGGTGGTGGGGCAGGCGGCCGTGGTGGTGGGCAACATCCTGCTCGATTTCGACTACCACGCCATGGCCTCGGTCCTGCGCGTGCCTGACGAGAAGTTCCGGGACAAGGCCTACCGCGGTATGCGGGAGAACCTGATCAGTCTAGCTGACCTCAATCCCACCGTCACGCAGCATGAGGTGGCTCGGGAGCTGACCCGGGCTCTGGTCGAGACACTGCAGCATGCGTTCAGGCTCGAGCCCGGCGAGCGATTGCCGGCAGAGGTCACGGAGGCGGTGCCGGGCACCATCGAGCGCCTGACCCACTACGAGTGGCTGCATCAGGTCAGGAGGGTGCGAGAACGGCGGCGGCTGCGGCTTCGCGAGGGGGCGGAGTTGCGGGAGAACGTGTGGAAGGCGCCGGGCGGCCTGCTGCGCTGCCACTGTGCTCTGGAGGACGGCAGATTGACCTGGGTGTCGTTCTCCGGGGACGTCTTCGCCCATCCGCCCGAGGCGCTGGCACTGCTGGCGCGAGCGCTGGAAGGAGTGCGTGCGGGCGAAGTACGGGAAGTGGCCGCCGCCTTCCTGGCTCGGTCGGACGTGGTCCTTCCGGGGGTATCTCCCGAAGACGTGGAACGCGTCGTGCAGGGCTCTCACGGCCGAGATCGGTGAGAGCGCAGAGACGAGGCGAATAGGGGAAAGAAGAGAGTGGCGGCCACCCTTTCTCCCCTGGTCTGCCGTTCTGTTGAACTTCCCTGCGTTCGCCGCGGTCTCGGGGGTGAGATCGTCTGCTAGGCAGAGAGGAGATACCCGGCCAGCTGGCAGGCGGCGGTCAGCCCCAAGATGAAGGCGGCTCGGAAGGCAATGCCGGTGTAGCGACGGGGGTCGCGCCAGGCTCCCCGGCGCAAGCGCCAGAGCTGCACCGCTGCCAGGGGGGCGGGGGCAGCGGTGGCGACGACGATGGAGGCAGGCAGGCCCAGCGCTGCCAGGGGCACGAGGACCAGGTAAGCCGCCATCAGCACGGCGTTGTGAAGGCGAGCGGCGTGGGCCCCGCCCAGCCGCACCACCAGGGTGCGTTTGCCCACGGAGGCATCGCCGGCGGCATCGGGGAAGTGCACCGCCAGTATCATGGTGAAGGCCAAAAGGAATAGGGGAGCGGCGCTCAGGAGCGTCAGTGGCTCCAAAAGGCGGGCCTGGAAGTAGCTGCCGGCCAGGGGAGCGCACAAGCCTACCACTACGCCCGCGGCCAGTTCGCCCAGCCCGCGGGAATGCAGCCGGAAGGGAGGGGCGCTGTAGGCCCAGGCCAGGGCCAGGCTCACTCCCACCAAGGGCAGGGTGAGAGGGCCGGCGCGGAGCCTAAGCGCCAGGACCAGCGCTGAGACCATAGCGACCAGGACGAACGCGAGGGCAGCGCCCAGGGCCACGATCGGAGCGAGGACTCCGCGCTGCAGCACCCGGCTGCCCCCGGACCAGAGGGTCGGGGTGAGGTTGGCGGCGTCGGCGGCTTGGTCGAAGTAGTCGTTGCTGTAATGGGTCATCCACTGGATAGCCAGAGCGCAGGCCAGCCCCCAGAGGAACGCCTCGTGGTCCAGGGGGTATCCGAGGTACAGCGCTCCAGCAGCACCAGAGCTGTAGAGCGCCACGCCACCGGCCAGGAAGTGGGGGCGGCCCAGGGCGACGAAGGCGATCAGGCGGGCGGCCCGAGACAAGGGCGACCTCGACCGAGGGGCAGTTCTGAGGGTAAGCTAGGGGTTAGTGAAGCGCCGGACTGCGTCAGCCCGCCGCGGGCACCGGCACGGGAGCCAGGGGAGAGACGAAGCGACGAGGCCAAAGGCAAGAGGGGAGAGGGAGTAGACTCAAGGAGGCAGTAACGGTGAGAAAGGCGTTGATAGTGTGGGGAGGCTGGGAAGGGCACGAGCCCAGGCAATGCGCCGACATCTTCGCTCCCATCCTGGAGGAGGAGGGGTTCGAGGTCGAGGTGTCGAACACCCTGGACGTGTACCTGGACTCGGCCAAGATGCAGGCGCTGAGCCTCGTGGTGCCCATCTGGACCATGGGCACTATCACCAAGGAGCAGGAGAAAGGGCTCCTCGACGCCATCCGGGGAGGTGTGGGCATCGCCGGGTGGCACGGGGGCATGGGTGATTCCTTCCGCCAGAACACGGAGTACCAGTTCATGGTGGGTGGGCAGTGGGTATCGCACCCGGATGGGATCACGGATTACGTGGTCAACATCGTGGACCACGAGGATCCGGTGACCAGGGGGATCCCGGACTTCGCCATGCACTCGGAGCAGTACTACATGCACGTGGATCCCTCGAACAGGGTTCTCGCCACCACTACCTTCGACAGCCCGGTGGTGCCCTGGATCAAGGGCACCGTCATGCCGGTGGTCTGGAAGCGGATGTGGGGCAAGGGAAGGGTGTTCTACTCCTCCCTGGGGCATGTGGCGGCCGACTTCGACGTCCCCGAGGCCAGGGAGATTCAGCGGCGCGGGATGCTCTGGGCCGCGCTCTAGTGCACTGTGGGCAGTGGATGGTGGCGAGTGCCTGGCGAGGCCTGCTGCATTTCGTTCCCCGTCAAGCGCTAACCAGCATCCACTAGCCGCTGTCCACCAAGGCCCTGCGAGAGACGATGGGCTCCTGGGCGGAACGCGAGTTGTAGACCTTGCAGTAGGGTGGCACAGACTCCACCAGCCACACGTTGCCTCCAATGATGGAGCCCCGGCCGATAACGGTGTCGCCGCCCAGTATGGTGGCGCCGGAGTAGATGATGACGTCGTCCTCGATGGTGGGGTGCCGCTTGTGCCCGCGCAGAGCGCGAGAGACGCTTAGGGCGCCCAGGGTGACTCCCTGGTAGATCTTGACCCGGTCGCCGATCTGGGTGGTTTCGCCGATGACTACTCCGGTGCCGTGGTCTATGGCGAAGGAGGCACCTATGGTGGCCCCGGGATGGATATCTATGCCGGTGCGATGGTGGATGTACTCGCTCATGATCCGAGGCAGGAGGGGCACCTCCCGGCGATGGAGGAAGTGGGCCACCCGGTGCACGGTGATGGCGGCGATACCGGGATAGGCCAGGATGACCTCATTGGCGCTGGCGGCTGCGGGATCCCCCGCTAGGGTAGCTTCCACGTCCAATAGTAGCTGGGCCCGAATCCCGGGCAGGGCACGAAGCAAGTCCAGGGCGATGCTCTCAGCCTTCTGGCGGCACTCTGGGATCTGGTCGCACCGGTCGTGCTCACGGCACTCGAAGCACAGGCACCGATGGATCTCGGTGCTAAGATGTTTGTACACCCAGACGGCTCTTTGGCCGGTGATGTAGGGCAGAGCCATCTCCTCGATGGCTCCCTCCTCGTAGTAGCCCGGGAAGAGGAGGGTCCGTATCACCTGCATGATCTCGATGATGTGCCGCTGGGAGGGGATGTCGGCACCATCCACCCGGTTCACGGCACCCACCGTGTCATAGGACTCCAGGAGATCGGAGACGGCGGCGCCGATCTCCTGCGATACGTGCTCGTGGTTCACTGCACCAACTCCCAAGGCAACCTCTGTCCCCTCAGTATCTCCCAGAGAGGGCTTCTCCGCCAGCCGACTCCCCAGCGGCTGGACGGCGGCACTACTGCATTCAGGGTCCAGTTTCGGTACCACCACAGAATGCTAGGATAAGCTATCAGAACAGTCAACTACAAGGCAAGAGCTCGGGATCGGGGGGACGAGTGGGTTCGGATGGCGGTCGCACGGGGGAAGCCCGTGTGGGCGGCTGCAGCACAGGCTCCCAGAGCCCGCTCTTCCGCCGTCTGCGAGGGCAGGGCGATTGCGCCCGAGCCCTTTCTGAGGAGGTAACGCGCCAGGCGCGGTGGCATGTGGAGAGACGGCGCGCGTGGGCGGGCGCACTCCTCAGAGAAGGGTATGTCCGAGGAACGGTCGAAGCCTATCCGCGCCACTCCCTCCGTGTCTTAGGTACCCCTGCCTGGTCTCCTCTTGAGGAGTCCGCGCCCCCAGGCGCGGGGCGCACTTCGGGGCCTGGCGCGCGTCTGCGCGCGCACTCCTCGGGCAGATGTACGAGGCGCGGCGGGCAGCTGGAGGCAGGGCGCTCGCCCTGCTCCAAGGAAGTTGTAGCGGGAATGCTGTCGGGGCATACGCTCGTAGTCTGAGCGCAGCGAAGGACCTGAGCGGCGGTGCTCGTCTCAGGATCGCTTTCCGGGTGCGAGACTAAGCGAGCCCCTTTGTGATATGATCGGGACCTACTCCGGCAGGGGTATTCGAGGTGCCGCCAGAACGGACGCCAGGGGGCACGCCTGAAGCGGGGAGGCAGAGAACATGGCCAAGCGACAACTCGGACCGACCACCCATCTCTTTCCCATGCCGACGTTGCTGGTAGCGGTGAAGACCGGCGAGGCCAGCGCCAATGTGGTCACCATCGCCTGGGCAGGCATTGTGGGTGGAGATCCGCCCATGATGGCCCTCGATATCGCTCAGAGCCACTACTCCGCCCCCTTCATAGACCGGGAGGGCAACTTCACCGTCAACGTTCCCAATAGCTCCCAGGCGGTCGAAGCCGACTACTGCGGGATCGTGTCCGGGCGGCAGGACCCCGATAAGGCGAAGACTTGCGGTTGGACCATGTCCCCATCCACGCTGATCTCGTCGCCCATGATTGCCGAGTGTCCGCTCAACTTCGAGTGCCGAGTGGTGCGCAAGGTGGAAGCGGGAGAGAGTGTCTTCTATCTGGCGGAGGTGCTGGAGACACACGTGGACGAGAGGGTCCTGGACTCCAAGGGCGGGATCGACGCGGTGCTGCTGGATCCGCTCATCTTCACGCCCGACGGACAGTACTTCCGGCTGGGCCAGCCGGTGGCTAAGGCGTTCTCGGTGGGCAAGAGCCTGAAGAAGAAGGGGCATTAGCATTCCCCTTCGTCGCCCTGAGCGGCGCAAAGGGCCTCCGACCCTCCCCCGTCGTCACGCTGCCTTGAAGCGGCTCGGACACCGCCCCGTCATCCTGAGCGGGGTGAGAGGCTTGTGATGCTCCGCCTTGTCACTCTGAGCGAGGCAAAGGGTCTCCGACCGCGAGAGGAACATGCTTGGCTGCGCTCAGCATGACACAAGGGCAGCTCGCATGGGGGACGAATGGCGAGGTGACGCCCATGTGGCGCCCTTAACTGCCGGGCGGATAACTGGCAAACTGGCGCCCATCACTCGCCTGATCGCTGGCGCCGGAGGCCCTCTTCGGCCTGCCGACCGAGGCCAGGCGGCGCCGGACGCGATCGGCAGAACGACAGGACAGGGGTGAGGTCGGTGGAGAAGACGATCCTGCGGAAGCGGACCAGCGATGGGCGGACGGTGGACGTGCGCCTGCATCAGAACGCGCCCGGCTGGTTCGTGGCTCACGTGTACGTAGACGGACAGTACCTGCCGGGGCCTCCCCGGCCGGTGGAGATGGAGGAGCCCGAGCACGGCTGCACCCATTACCTCGGCGGAGGCTACGGCAACCGCCCCGTGGTCGAGTTGGCAGAGGTGGAGGCGGAGCTGGTGCTGAGCGCTCTTGCCAAAGCGGAGCGGGACGCGAGGTTCAGGCAGGCGGGCGAGAGGCGGACGCTGGAGGCGCGGCGCCGAGACCTCATGCTCGGCTACCGCCAGCTGCTGCAGCGACAGCGGTCCGAGTACGAGGCGGCCGTGGCTGCCGGACGGCCGGACGCAGGCCAGATACGGCGGGCCTACGAGCCCCGTCTGGCGGCGGCCGAACAGGCGATACGAGAGTTCGACCGGGAGTATCCCGACGTCGTCGAGGCCGTCGTGAAGGAGATGAACGAGGAGACCGACTGATCGGCCTCGCTGAAGGGGCAGTACGGGCTGCGCTGGTACTCTGGCTACGAACGCAGAGGCGTCGCCGCGGACCGAAGGCTGCCCGCTCGGGACGGGATTCCACCACGGTGGAGGAAGTATCAGTGGGGGACGCGTGGGCGAGTGACGCCGAGCGGCGGGTGAGGGCGGCGCTGAGCTTCGAGCAGCCCGACAGGGTGCCGCGCTATGATTCCTTTTGGCCTGAGTTCACCCAAGCGTGGCGGCAGCAGAAGAACCTAGGGCCGGAGGCATCGCCCGAGGATTATTACGGCATAGACCTGACGGTTGTGGCCGCAGACGAGACGCCCTGGCCCACCCAGGCCCAGGTGCTCTCGCGCTGCGGCGATGAGATCATCTCCCGAGATGGGTGGGGCCGTCGCATTCGTGCCCTGGATTCGGCCAAGTTCAGCCAGACTCTCGAGGTGGCTCTTCCCCGGGCCGATCTTCCCACGCCTGACTTTGATTCACCGACGTTGGCGGAGCGGTATGGGGCATTCGTCGAGGGGATAGAGCGGGAGCACCCTCGGCGGGCGGTGTTCGCCAAGACGGGCGGTCCCTTCCTGCGCACGTCCAGCCTGCGAGGCGAGGTGCAGTGGCTGATGGACCTAGTGGCCGACGAGGCCTACGCCCGAGAACTGGCGGGGCTGGTGAACCGGCACCTCATCGCGGTGGGGGTCGAGTCGCTCCGATTGGGTGGGGATCGGCTCTCGGGCATCTGGATCTACGACGACATCGGCGCCAACACTGGGCCCATGGTTTCCCCGCGGACGTTCGAGCGGGTGTTCTTGCCCCTGATGGTGGAGATGGTAGGGGCCTACAAGCGAGCGGGGGCGGCGTTTGTGGTCTTCCATAGTGACGGTAACATCCTGCCCCTGGTGGACATGCTGGTGGAGGCAGGGGTAGATGCCATCCAGCCCATAGAACCCAAGGCGGGCATGGATATCGTGGCGCTGAGGGAGCGGTACGGCGACCGATTGGCCCTGATCGGGGGGTTGGACAACGCCTTCGTGCTGCCCGGTGGGGACCGCCGATGCGTAGCCGACGACCTCAAGCGGGTCTTGGCGGCTGCTGGCGAAGGGGGGCTTATCGTCGGTTCGCACTCAATAGGGCCGGACGTCGCTGTAGACACGTACGACTACCTGAACCGGCTGGAGGAGGAATGGGGGCGGTACCCGCTGGGGGTGACGTGAGGTGAGGTCGGCGGCAGAGAGCGCGGCGGCAGGACTTCGGCATAGTAGCCGGGCCGCGGTCCCGGAGCTGCTGAAGACCTGAGGGAATTCGGGGCCCCTCCAGGTCTGGACCACGCGGCGGTGCCAGCCGGTGCGGCGGCTGCGCCGATGGGGCAACCGCAGTTATCCTTTGAGTCCGGTGACGGTGATCCCCTCGATGAAGCTGCGCTGGGCGATGAAGAAGATGATGATAACGGGGAGGATCATCATGGTACTCGCGGCCATCATGTAGGGCCACACCAGCTTCTCCTGGAAACTGGCCCGCAGGGACTGCAGGCCCAGCGCGAGCGGGAACATCTCCTCCCGGCTCAGGTAAATGAGCGGGCCCAGGTAGTCGTTCCAGGCGCCCATGAACTGAAAGAGCGCCACCACTGCCAGCGCCGGCTTGGATAGCGGTAGGATAATGCGCAGCAGTATGCGCGCGTCGGAACAGCCATCCACACGCGCGGCATCCGACAGCTCTTCTGGAATGCTGGCGAAGAACTGGCGAAGCAGGAAGATGTAGTAGGCGTTCCCGAAGAAGGCAGGTACGACCAGAGGGAAGTAGGTGTTGATCCACCCTACGGTCTTGAAGGTGATATAGAGGGGGATCATGGTGACCTGGAAGGGAATCATCATGGTCGCCAGACACAGGAAGAACAGGGCGTCGCGGCCGGGCCAGCGCATCCGAGCGAAGCTGTAGGCCACCGCGGCGCAGGAGAGCAGTACGCCAACCGCGGTGGGGATCGCGTATCTCATCGTGTTCAGAAAGTACAGGCCCATGGGCCGGCGGGTGAAAATCTCCACGTAGTTGAGGGGACGGATAGGGTTAGGGATCCAGATCGGCGGTACAACGTAGACCTGTGGGTCATCCTTGAGAGAAGTCGAGATCATCCACACAAGGGGAGCGGCGAAGGCAAGGCTCATCGCTGCCACCGAGGCATAGAGCACGATCCGGCCGAACGTACGCCGGAGGGTGTAGCCACTACGGCCGACGGCGCGCCTGTGTGCCGCGGCCGCCGTAGGGTGGGAAGTCAAGGCTTCCGTCACAGGTGTTGCGCTCCTTGTCGTTTGCGATAGCAGCCGGCGCCCGACAGCTCTAGACTGCTTCTCCGCCGTAGTAGACCCAGCGGGCGGAGCTTCGCATCATCACGATGGTGAAAGTGACGATAACGACAAACAGCCCCCACGCCAGAGCCGAGGCATAACCCATCTTGAAGTACCTGAAGGCGTTGCGATAGAGGTACATGCTGTAGAACTCGGTAGCGTTGTTGGGGGCGCCCTGAGTCAGCAGCCAGCCGAGAGTGAAGTACTGGAACATGCCGATGAGTCCCGTGATGGAGACGAACAGAATCGAAGGCGTACACATGGGCACCGTCACGTGCCAGAATCGGTTCCAGGCGTTGGCTCCATCCACCAGCGCGGCGTCGTAGAGCGTGCGGGGCACGTCCTGCAGTGCGGCCAGGAAGATGACTATGGCTGTTCCCTGAGCCCAGCAGTGGATGATGACTAGCGAGGGCTTGGCGAGGGCCGGTGAAGAGAGCCAGGGTATGGTGGCCAGCCCCCACGCCTTCAGCACCGAGTTGATCAGCCCATAGCGCGGGTTGTACACCCAGCGCCATACTTCCGCCGACGCCACGGCTGGGAGTATGGCGGGCAGGTAGAACACGGTGCGGAACAGAGGCCGCAGCTTCATCTCATGGTTCAGGAGATTGGCCAATAGGAAGGCAATCACCAGCCCAGCGGGGACACCGACGACCACAAACCAGACGGTATTGCCCAGCACCAGGCGGAAGAGGTTGTCCGATAGCAGCATGAACCTGTAGTTCTCCAGCCCGACGAACCGGGGCGGGCGCAGCACGTCGTAGCTGGTGAGGCTGTAGTAGAGCGAAGCGCCCATGGGATAGGCGGTGAAGGCAATGAAGCCCAGGAACCATGGAAGCGCAAAGAGAAGACCTCGGCTTAGAGCTGTCACCTGACGCCGGCGTACTCGTCGGGCAGCTAGCGCGGCCATAGCCTTGCTCCTCAGCCTGACATGAGAGGGGACGAGCGGCCATGGGAGATGGTCGCCCGTCCCTCTGATCTTACGCGAATAGCTCGGGGAACTGCCGCCTCAGTTCCTCGGTGCAGGTCGTCTGCATCTCCGCAGCAGCTTCCTCCGGGACCTTCTCGCCATAGTTGACCGCATCCCAGGTCATGGAGATCTGCTGCCCTACGAAGTTGCAGATGGGGTCGAGCGGGCAGGGCTTCAATTCGTCGGCTTCATTGACCGACTGCAGGAAGAAGTCTAGGCCCGGGTAAGGGCTGGGATCAACGGTTGCGAGCCAGGAGAGGCGCGGGCCCAACCAGCCCGTGGTCTTGAGAATGACGTCCATGGAATCAGGTAAGGTGAAGAACTCGATGAGCCTGAAGCCTTCGCTGGGATGCGCCGCTCCCTTGGGGATGGTGGCCGGGTGACCTCCAACGTTCTGGAACTTCTTGCCCGATCGCTCGGCAGAGTTCGGGGCCCAGGTGAAGGCAAAGCGGCCCTCTGGAGCCGAGTGGATGAGCTCGCCTGGGGTCCAGTACCCGTTGAGCACCATGGCCTGGACACCGGCCGGGAAGCTGGCCGTCGGGCTCTGGGTCCACGTACCATAGCTGCTGCGGTAGCCCTCGATCTTCTCCACGCCTACCAGGTCGTAGAACTTCTTGATGGTGTACAGGGAGGCGATGTAGCCTTCATTGTCCCAGTTGTAGGTCAGCGTCTCCCCGTCCCAGTACTCGAAGCCGAAGGCGTCATCCCAGTAGAAGGATACGTCGGAAGTGGGCCGTCTGCCCCCCATGGCATCTAGTGGGTCAATGCCCAGGATCTCGACGTTGCCTGCATCATCGAGCTTGGTCATGGCTTCGTGCCAGTCGTACATCTCGTCCCAGGTGAGAGGTGGGTTGGTCGCATCCAGCCCGGCTCCTTCCACCAGGTCGAGGTTGAGGCAGAGTCCTATGCGCGGGCCCACCTCGCAGGCAGCCAGGCCATAGATCTTGCCCTGCCATGAGGCGTCCGTCCACAGAGAGGATATGATGTCCGGGTCACCCTTGGTCACCACCTGGCTTGCCTCGAAGTACTCGTCCAGCGGCGTCAGGCTACCTCTGGCGCAGTACTCGGAGTAGGCGATGTTGCCCACGGCTACATCTGGCGGGTTGCCAGCTGCGACTGCAGGCAGGAGTTTCTCATCCATACTGGGCTGTGCTACAGTAGACAGGGCGTAGATGTTGGTCTGCTGCATGTTGAAGGCGTCGGTCACGCCCTTCATGGCCTCCATACCAGTCATGCCGCCCCAGCCCCACCAGAACTCGAGAACGATGCGCTCAGCAGCCTCCGCCGGGACCTCCTTCTCCACTATCACTGTCTGCTCGACCACCACCGTCTCTTTGACGACTTTCTCGACCACCTCCGCGGTCGGCGTCGGAGCGCAGGCGGCCAGTAGCATGCCACCTGCAGCGGCCGCGGAACCGAGAAGAATTTGCCTGCGAGTCATCAATGGCGATCCCATGAATCTGCCTCCTTGCCTAAGGCGCACTCATTCCATCGGACGGCCGTCTGTACATAGCGAAGATCCACCAGACCGACTGGGACGTGAACGTGGTCCATTGCGGAAACAGCGACAACCTCATTATAGTTCTCCGTGATGGAGGTTGACGACACGAATGTGACATGAGGGCGACAGCCGGCTACGGAGCGATACAGCTGTGGGCAGGGAGTCTGGCCAGCTAGCCGAGGAGGTTCCGGTGCGTGCGGAGCGGGCAGAAATGGGTGAGCTTCCGGAGTTGCCTGAGGCCCTGGCGATGCCCACCGACTATGATACGGTGCTACCCTCGCTCAGAGCGGTACTGTTAGCCTGGTTCATAGGGTGCACGGGGCTCTGGGTCGCGCTGTCCTGGGGCCCGGTCAACGTGCCACTGATGATGTGCGGCCTCGGCCTAGCCGCTACCCTGGGCGCAGCGCTCTCCCTTTCATCCCGGGGCCCCCGTCTGGCTGCCGTCGTGCTCTTGATTGGGGCAGTGGCATCGATTGCCGCGGGCGCATGGCTGGAGGATGCGCCCGACCTACTGGCTTTCCTGAGCGTTCCGGTGGCCGCGTCGGCGGCGCTACTTCCAACTACTGCCTTCGCTGCGACTCTCGCCCTGGCGGCGGCACTGCCTGTGGTGCTGGGGGTTGACCCCGGGTCGCAGGTGTGGTTAGCAGTGCTATTGGGTGCCACCGGCATCACTGTGTCGGCCGCGCTGCACCCGCAAAGGTCTCTCTTGTGGCTCACCTGGCGGCGCAGCGCCGAAGCTACCTCGCTGGCCTGGGAGCTGCGCGAGAAGCAGGGAGAGCTCAACCGCACCATCAAAGCGCTCGACCTCTCCTACCAACTGCTGGAGAAGACCAACCGCGACCTGGCCCTGGCTCAGAGGGAAGCAGTCGTACTGCGGGACCTGCGCAACCGTTTCGCTACCAACCTCAGCCACGAGCTGCGCACCCCCCTCAACATCCTCCTGGGCTTCACCAACCTCATCTACCACAACCCCCAGTTCTACGGCATCGAGGAATGGGGCGGTCTGCTCCTGCGGGACCTGTCCCAGGTGCAGCGCAACGCCCGCTACCTCTCCCAACTGGTGGACGACGTAGTAGACCTGGCCCGGATTGACGCCTTGGCCATGCCTATGCGGCGAGAGCTCGCCGACGTGGCTCACCTGGTCAGGGACGCCGTGGATGGCATATCAAGCTTGGCCGAGGCCAAGGGCCTGAAGCTCCTCGTCTCCTGCCCCGATGACCTGCCTGAGGTGTTCATAGACCCGGTGCGCATCCGCCAGACGATCTACAACCTGCTCTCCAATGCCGTCCGGTTCACCGATTCGGGGGAGGTGCGGGTGCGCGTAGCCCGGGAGGACGGGTACCTGCAGGTGACGGTCAGCGACACCGGCCGCGGCATCGCCGCGTCGGAGCTGGCCACCATCTTCGATGAGTTCTACCAGATCGGCCGGGCCAAAGAGGAGCCCGATGCGGGCAAGGGGCTGGGGCTGGCCATCGCCCGCCGGTTCGTCCAACTGCACGGCGGGCGCATCTGGGCCGAAAGCACACCCGGGGAGGGGAGCCACTTCCACTTCACCATACCGGTGGAGCCGGTCTCCACCAGCCGGCTGGCTGACGCGGGGCCTCAGCCGGTGCTGAGGACGCGAGCCTCCCCTCGGGTGCTGGTGCTCAGCGCCGACGACTCCGCCGTGCCCTACCTGAGTCGACGGATCGAGGGGTACCAGTTCGTGCACTGCCCCGACCTAGACCGGGCACGGGAGGAGCTGGGGTCCCTTAGCCCCGCCCTCATGCTGGTGGACGTGGGTCTGGGCCTCGACTCCCACCGACTGAGGGCGGAGCTGGGCGAGCGCTGGTGGCCGGAGGTGCCGGCGGTGTTCTGTCCGCTTCCGACCTTGGGCTGGCTGCTGGGAGATGGCCACTTCCGCTCCGTGTTGGTGAAGCCAGTGACTGCCGATCAGATACTGCAGTGTGTGGATTCGGTGGTGGGCGGGGACGGGGGCCGTGACGGCCGACCTTCTGCGGACCGGGTCCGGGGCGAAGCTACGGAGCCGCCCGGAGTGCTGGTGGTGGATGACGACCGGGGGTTCGTACAGTTCGTGCGCCGGACGTTCGAGGCCGGCGGCAGGGGCTACCTGGTGGATGCCGCCTACTCGGGAGAGGAAGCGGTGCGCCGGGCGAAGCGCGCCCGGCCTGACTGCGTGCTGCTCGATCTGGTGCTGCCGGGCATGAGCGGCTTCGATGCCGCCAGTGAGCTCAGGGAAGTGTGTGCACCGGCGAACGTCCCCGTGATTGCCGTCACGGCGGCGACGCCGGGGGAGGACAGCCTCAGCAGCGATGGGAGCTCGTTCACCTTCACCAGGCAGGGTAAGTTCGGCCCGGGCGAGCTGACGGCGCTGATCCGCAGCGCTATGGAGCTGGTGACTGGTGAGATGCCTGCAGACACCGGTTGATGGCCGAGATGAAGTCGGAGCGGGACACGGGCTTGCCCAGGTAGGCCGAGGCCCCCAGAGCCTCGGCCAGGGCGGGGTCCTCGACCACAGAGCACACTATCACCGGCGTCTGCGCCGTCTCCGGGTCTTCTTTCAGGACCCGGAGCACTCGCCAGCCCTCGATGTGGGGCATCATGATGTCCAGGACCACTAGATCGGGCTTGTTGGTGCGGACGCTCTGGTAGCACAGCCGAGGGTCGGAGATGGCGTGTAGCTCCCAGCCGGTGCCGGCAAGGTAGCGCTGGTAGAGGTCCACCGCACCGGGGTTGTCCTCCACCACCAGGATGGTGGCCCCGACGCTGGGGTTGAGCTGGAGGGTTACCGTGATCTCGCCGGCTGACGAATCTATCTGGCAGCCGATCTCCTCGGAGTGGGCTGCGCTGCGTATGCTCTCCAGGCGTCGCCGCACCCCGGGCTCATCCGGCGCCGGGAAGGAGAGGCTTATCCCCATCACGTCCCTCTGCCGAGCGATGCCCATGCGAACCGCGCCCGAGGTGGTGGACTGGATGGCGAGGCTGGCGACCTGAACCATCAGAGTCCTCAGGAAGGCCCCATCGACCAGCACGTGGACGGAGGGATCCGGTTCGACACCCAGCTGCAGCTTCACCCCCAAGGACCGAGCCAAAGGCGCCACGGTGGCCAGGACCTCGCGCATGGCCTCGGCCAGGTTGACCTCGGCCGGCCGGCTGGAGTAGAAAGCCAGCTCTCGGAGCAGTGAGGTCTCACCGTCCGCCGGGGAAGGGCCCGCCGTCGGCTCGCTGCTGGTCACCCAGCTGGCCACGAGCTCGGCGAGGAGGACCTCCGCCCGCCTGAGGTCGCGCTGGATCTGCCTGCGGCTGAGGGACAGCTCCTCGGCCATGTCCGCGGTGGCCATGCGCTCGACGTAACGCAGGGTCAGCACGTCGTGCACGCGGGATTCGGCCGAGCCGAAGGCGGTAGGCCGGGGAGGACCGAGGGCCTCGATGGCCTCCAGGAGGAGAGAACGGAGGGCTCGCCCCCGCTCGTTCAGCGGCCCAATGCCGGATACCTGCGGTAGACGACGAGCTAGATCGCTCTGTGCCAGCTCTATGGGGTTGCTCAGGCAGACCAGGGCGGCATGTACGTCGGCTTCCCCGATTGGTCCCTCACTCGCCATTGCTTCCCCGCCCATCCGCAGGCAGAATGTCCTGGCGCTATTGTAGCACGACGGCGGGCCCCCGGGGACGTGGCGCCCGTTCGGCGTTCACAGGAGAGCAGCCATGCGCATCGTGACATTGCAGCAACCGGGCCGGATCGCCTTCGGCCCCCACTGCGCCGACGGTGTAGGACCAGACCTGCGCCGGTGGGGGTGTAGCCGCGTGTACCTGGTCACCAGTCCACCGGTGCTCCCCCACGCCGAGCGGGTGGCCGCAGCCTTGGCTGACGAGGGAATCGCTGCAGAGGTCTTCTCCGAGGTCTTGACAGAGCCGGACCTGGAGATGCTGGAGGAGGTCAGGATCAGGGCCCGGGCGTTCGGCCCCGATGGGGTCGTTGGCGTCGGCGGGGGGAGCGCCCTGGACCTGGCGAAGCTAGTGGCGGCCCTGGTGGACGCCGACGGGGAGGCGCGCGAGTTCCTGGGCACCGACCGGATCCCGGCCCGCCGTTCCCGCCTGGTCTGCCTGCCCACCACCTCGGGCACCGGCAGCGAGGTGTCACCGAACGCCATACTGCTGGATCGGGCCGACCAGCTCAAGAAGGCCGCCATCAGCCCCTACCTGATGCCTGATGCCGCCTACGTGGACCCGCTGCTCACCCTGAGCGTTCCCCCATCGGTCACCGCAGCCACTGGCCTGGATGCCCTCACGCACTGCATCGAAGCTTACGCCAACCGGTTCGCTCACCCGGCGGTGGACGTCTATGCCCTCAAGGGCATCGAACTGACGGGCTCCAACCTGGCGCGAGCGGTCGCCAATGGAGGTGATGTGGAGGCACGGGAGGGGATGTCCCTGGCGAGCCTGTTCGGGGGGCTGTGCCTGGGGCCGGTGGGGACGGGGGCGGTCCACGCTCTGGCATACCCTCTGGGCGGCGAGTTCCACGTGGCCCATGGCCTATCCAATGCCCTGCTCTTGCCCCACGTGCTGGAGCACAACCTGCCGGCCATGCCCGAGCGCTATGCCGACGTCGCGTTGGCCCTGGGGGCCGAGAGGGCGGGCACGCCGGAGGAGACGGCGCGACGGGGACTGACGCGCCTGAGAGATCTCTATCGCGAGTGCGGCCTGGACACTAGCCTATCAGAGCTAGGGGTGCCGGAGAGCGCCATCCCCAGAATGGCCCGGTCGGCCATGGAAGTGACCCGGCTGCTGAAGAACAACCCCAGGGAGGTCACCATCGCCGATGCGGAGGCCATCTACCGAGCGGCGTACTGAAGGCGCCGTTCCGGTCGGCACAGGCGGGGCCGCGAGCCGGCACCGCACCGCCCGACGTGCTGGATGGACCGGTCGGGCTGAAGTAGAGCGCCTCTTGAGGAGGTCATCGTATGGACCAGATCAGTGAGAGAGACTTACGGCTCCACGTCAACATCGTCGGCTGGATACTCATCGTCAGTCACGCCGTCTTCCTGTTGATCGGAGGCTTCGTGTTCGTCCTGCTGGCGGGCATCGGGCTTCTGTCTATGGACGCCCAGGCCTTCGGCGTACTTGGGGTGATAGGCTCGGTGGTGGGGCTGTTCCTGGCCTTGCTCGCCCTGCCCGGCATTGCCGCCGGCTGGGGGCTGCTGGCCCGCCAGGGATGGGCCCGCATCCTGGCCATAGTGGTAGCCGGTCTGGGGCTGTTCAACTTCCCCGTAGGCACGGCTATTGGCGTCTATACCTTGTGGGTACTCCTCCAGCGCTCGGCGGACGCCTATTTTGGAGCTCGGCTCTGAGCATCGCCGGTGGGTGTGCGCGAGGGGCGCCCGGCAGCTATCATCGGAACCTAGTGGATCATGGATAGCCTGGAGAAATCACTCCGCGGGTCTGCCGTACTCGGTACGGACGGCGTGGCAGTTCCCGCCGCTATTCACCACCCACTATCCACTGGCCTTCGGAGGAACAGGTGACGGAGCGAGAGCGGTTTCGTGAGGCCCTGCTTTTCGGCCATCCTGACAAGGTACCTCTGCACCCAGGAGGGCCGCGCGAGTCCACCTTGGCCGCCTGGCACAGCCAGGGCCTCCCGGCGCAATACGGCAGAGGAGAATGGTACCGCTACCTCATGAGCCTGCTGGGCATAGAGCAGGACGAGAGCGGGCCGCGGGTGGACCCGGGCGTCTCCTTCCGCATGATCCCTACCTTCGAGGAGAAGGTGTTGGAGCACCGCGACGGCCACTACGTGGTGCAAGACTGGATGGGGGCCATCACTGAGATCTCCGACCGCTACGATTACACCTACATCCGCAACGCCATTGACTTCGTCACCCGCAAGTGGCACCGCTTCCCGGTGCAGAGCCGAGAGGACTTCGAGGAGCGCATGAAGTGGCGCTTCGACCCGCGCCACCCGGAGCGCTTCCCCGAAGACTTCGAGGAGCGCGCCCAAGCTCTCAAAGACCGTGACTACCCGGTGACGGTGGGCATCAACGGTCCCTTCTGGCAGCTACGGGAGTGGCTCGGCTTCGAGAACCTGTGCCTGTTCATGGCGGACGACCCAGATTTCATCGAGTACCTGGTGCAGTTCTGGACTGAGTTTGTCATGGAGACCTTGGAACCAATACTGGACCGGATCGAGCTGGACCGGGTGCTCATCTCGGAAGACATGGCCTACAAGGAGCACAGCATGATCTCGCCGGCGATGGTGCGCCGCTTCTTGGTGCCGGCATACCAGCGCTGGGTGCCGGCCATCAAGGAAAGTGGCTGTCCCATCGTGGAGGTGGACTCTGACGGGTACAGCGCCGAACTGATCCCCATCTGGATCGAGGTGGGCATCAACTGCTGCTCTCCCATCGAGGTGGCGGCCGGTAACGACATCGTGGAGTTCCGGCGGCGGTTTGGGCGCAAGATGGCCTATCAGGGAGGGATTGACAAGCGCTGCCTGGCGAAAGGTGGGGAGGAGATGCGGGCCGAGGTGATGCGGGTGGTGCCACCTCTGCTGGAGGAGGGCGGGTTCATCCCCGGCTGCGATCACGGCGTGCCGCCCGACATCTCGTGGCCGAACTTCGTGGAATACACCCGGCTGCTGGCCCAGCTAACCGGATGGCTGTGAGGCTACCGGCTGCGGTTGCCCGCGCGCGGGTCCAGGGCGCCGTGGTCCGCCCCTACGGGGGAGGTGCCGCCGGGTGGCTAAGTGGGCCGACCGGCGCGGAGGCGATGGCGGCCAGGACATCTCGCGGGCGGCCTGGGCCGGCGCGGCCGTGAGATCCGTGGTAGGCTGAGCCGGTCACCGGCCCCCGTGCCGGGCATCATTTGAAACAGGTTCATGCTGGAGGTCGAGGAGCGTATGAGGAAGCTGAGCAAGCTGCTACTGCTCACCGGCGCCGCCATGGGCGGAATGGTCCTGGTCAACCGGCGGCTCGCCGAGGCCTATCGGCCCATATACAGCGAGGTGGACGGCGAGCCGGGCATCTACGTCTGGCGCGATGGGGTGGTCTACTATCACTCTAAGGGCGCCGGCGACCCGATGGTGCTGTTGCACGGGTTCCACCCCTTTAGCAGCTCCCACGAGATGAAGCCGGTGTACGACGAGCTGTCGCGCGACTACCGGGTCTACGCTGTGGATTGGCTGGGGTACGGGCAGAGCAACCGTCCACCGGTCGAGCACACGGCCGGTGCCTACCAGCAGCTTCTGGCCGACTTCATCGGCGACGTGATTCAGGCGCCGGCTATCGTGGTGGCGGCAGGGCCGGGGGCAGCCTTCGCCGCGCGGCTGGCGCACCGCCAGCCGGAGAAGGTGGCCCGCCTCATACTGGTGAACCCGACCGGCGTGGAAGAGCTGGCAGAGCCACCTAATGCCTTGCAGCGGGCGATACGATACATTCTCCGGCTGCCGGTGGTGGGGGATTTCGCATTCAACCTGGTGACTTCAAAGCCGGCCTTGCGCTGGAGCCTGAAGAACCGCGTCTTCTTCGATGCCAGCCAGGTCACCGAGTCCCTAGTGGAGTACGCCTGGACCACCTCCCACCAGCCTGGCGCCAAATGGGGGCCCCTGTCGTACTGGAGCGGTCTGCTCAACCTATGCGTGGCCCAGGACCTGGCCGCTCTGCAGCAGCCCACCATGGTGATCTGGGGCCAGCAGGCGCGCTACGCGCCCGTGGAAGGGATCCAGGGGTTCAAGAGATACAAACCGGATGCCCGCTATCGCGCCTTCGACAGGACGCGAGAGTGGCCCCAGGTGGAGAACCCCAAGGCCTTCAACGCTCTGGTGCGCAACTGGCTCCAGGGCAAGGACTACGGGGCTGCGGCGATATTCCCCGGCGAAGTGGAGCCTGAGGAACAGGGGATAGGGGACAGGGGTTAGGTTGCAGGTTGTAGGGCACCGGGCCCGACGGCGCGGTAGCGCCTCGCTGGTAGCCTGTGTCCTACGCAGAGGTGACTGCATGGAGCATAACGAGAGACCGCTTCAGGTCGAGATCGTGGCTGTGGGCACCGAGATCGCCATGGGGCGCATTCAGGACACCAACTCCTCGTGGATCGCCGGACGGGTGGCGGGGCTGGGGGCCTTCATCAACCGCATCACCATCGTGCCCGACGAGGAAGAGTACCTCCTGGACGTCCTGCGCTCCGCCTTGGAGCGGCAGCCGGACGCGGTGATCGTCACTGGCGGCATGGGGCCGACTGAGGACGACGTGACGGTAGCTTGCGTGGCCCGGCTCCTGGGAGTGCCGCTGGAGCTCCACGAGGAGACGGTGGAGCGATTCGTGCAGCGGAGAAACCTCAAGGATCGGTCTGAGCTCAGCCAAGGGGCGCTGAAGATGGCCACCGTGCCGGCAGGGGCGGAGGTGGGGCAGAACCCGGTGGGGTCGGCGCCCGAACTTCACTTGCACCGTGGGGCGACCGACATATTCGTACTTCCCGGCCCGCCTAAGGAGATGATGGGAACCTTCGAGGCCCATGTCATGCCGGCCCTGGCCCGGCGGGCTTCCCGGCGCACTTGCTGTCTTCGGCTGGCAGTGGAGATGCACGAATCGGAGGTGGCTCCGCTCATCCATGAGGTATCTGCGCACCAGCGGGGAACGTACCTCAAGGCCTACGTGGCCCTCTGGTCGCAGGGCGAAGGGTTTCTGCCGGTTGACATCGTGGCCACCGGCGAGAGCGAGGGAGGAGCGCAAGAGGCGGCCCAAACTGCCTTCCGGGCCTTCACCGGCATGGTGGAGGCCAGGGGGCGACGCTGGCGCCTGATGGACGGAGGCGCAGCAGGGTGATCTGACCTCGGGCGCGGTCGGGCATCCGCCAGGCCCGTAGAGGGCGCAATTCAATGAGGATGATGGCGAAGACATGAACCGGGTTCAGATCGTCACTGACACCAGTTGCGACCTGCCAGCGGACCTAATCGCCAGCCATGGTATCACCGTGGTGCCGCTCATCGTGCGGTTCGGAGAGGAGACCTACCTCGACACAGAGCTATCCCGAGAGGAGTTCTGGCGTCGCTCGGAGGCCACCCTTCCTAGCACTTCAGGAGCTTCCCTGGGTTACTTCCTGAGCGCCTTCCAGAACCTGGTGAAGGAGGGCCATCACGTTTTGTGCCTCACCCTCACCAGCAGGCACAGCAGCGTCTATGCCTCCGCCTGGACTGCGGCGCGCGAGTTCGGTGACCAGGTGACCGTATGCGACTCGCAGAGCCTCTCCTGGGGGTTGGGCTGGCAGGTTCTGGCGGCTGCCGAAGCAGCGGCAAAGGGCCTGCCGGTGGATCAGATACTGGAGAAGGTGGCCGATGTGCGGTCGCGAGTGAGGATCGAGTTGGTGCTGGATACCCTATCTTTCCTCCGGCGCGGCGGTCGGGCCGACCACTTCATCGCTGCACTGGACCGGGCAGCGAAAGCACTGAGCATCAAGCCAATCCTCACCTTCGCCAACGGTGAGATGAGGCTGGGGGCCCTGAACCGAACCTGGGAACGCGGTGTCAGGCGGATGCTGGCCGAGTTCGTGCAGCGGGCTCCCTTCGAGGCTCTGGCTGTAGGGCACACCTTCAGACGCGAACGGGCGGAGGCCTTCGCGGACGAGCTCGCGCGCGAGACGGGCTTCCCGCGGGAGGAGATCCGCATCTTTGAGACCGGCTCAGCCATTGCCAGCCATAGCGGCCCCGGGCTGCTGGCCGCGCTGGGCCTGGTCAGAGTAGCCGAGGCGGTCTAGCCACGCTGATCGCGCAACCCGGTCGAGGGAGCCGGGTTGTAAGCAACGACACACCGTAGTGCGGACAGGGGCCATGGGCAAAGGGGAGATCAGCGTGATAGTCAACCCCACAGCGGCGGGGGGTGCTGTGGGGCACGAGTGGCCTGACCTGCGGTCGCATCTATTGGCCCGGGGGTTGCGCTTTCGGGACGTCTTTACCGAGGCGCCCGGGCACGCCACGCAGTTGGCGCTCGAGGCGGTGCATCAGGGCTGTCAGATAGTGGTGGCTGTCGGCGGGGATGGCACTGTCAACGAAGTGGTGAACGGCCTGTGCAACGGGAACGGGCTAGTGCCCGCGACGCAACTGGCGATCGTCTCGCGCGGTACTGGCTGCGACCTAGTGCGGACGCTGGGCTTGGGGGACGTGCGGCGCACGATCTCGGCTCTCACCGAGAGAGAAACCACGAGGACCATAGACGTGGGCGAGATCCTCATGGAGCGCGACGGACGTACGGAGCGCCGCCTCTTCCTCAACGCGGCCGGCCTGGGCTTCGACGGTGAGGTAGTAGAGGGGCTGCTTCGCAGCCGGGTGACTGGTAGGCGCATCGGCGGCACAGTGCCCTACCTCCTCGAAGTGGTGCAGTCCATCATGCATTATGACAACAAGCGGGTGCGCGCCACTCTGGATGGCGACCGAATGGAGGGGCTGTTTACCTCATTCTTTGCCTGCAACGGCCGCTACTTCGCCGGGGGGATGAAGGTGGCCCCTCAGGCCGACATGAGCGATGGTCTATTCGACGTAGTGATACTGCACGCGCTTTCCCGGCTGGGTCTGCTGGCGCGCTTGCCGACAGTGTACTTTGGGTGGCATACTGTATTTCGACAGATAGAGATCCGTCGTGCGCGAGAGCTCAAGGTGGAGAGCGAGGACCACATCCTGATACAGGCCGACGGTGAGCTGGTCGGCACTGTGCCGGCTACCCTGCGGGTGATACCGAAGGCATTGAAGGTGCGGGTCTAGGTGGGGCGGCGGATCAGAGGACAGTCGAAAACTGGAGATCATGGACGGTAGCGCATCTGACGACGCCGGCGGTAAGCGCTCAGGTCGAGTCTACCCGATGATGGTGGCGCGTGGTTGGCGCCTCTCTCTAGCCCTTTTAGGGGTACGGCGAGAGAACGCCTATGCCCGGCTAGAGGGCGACGAGGTGGATGTGCGGGTGGGGCGGTACTTCCGGGCCCGCATCCCTGTGTCCGGGATATCCCTGGCTCGAGCTGGCACCGGGAGGCGGATGTGCCACTTCGGGGTGTGCGTGCGCCAGGCCGAGGGGTTGGCTCTGGTAGCTAGCAGCCAGGGTGTGGTGGAGATGGCCCTCTCACGACCGATCGAGGCCCGGCTTCTGGGCCGACCGGTGCGCTTTGCCAATCTGGCCATCAGCCTCGAGGGGGCGCAGGACTTCCTGGGCGAGATACACCAACGGCAGCAGACCTCGGCCGGTCGAGCAGACAGGGTCGACTAGGTCTGCTTCTGGAGAACTGGGCTCGGCAGGTGTGATCCTCTTTCGGCTCACGCCTAAGCGGCGTGTCCCCGATGGGGGACCCTCAGTCGGCCTGGTTCTGGCCTGTCTCGGGGGGCCGGCGCTGCTTCAGGCGCTCGTAGAGGTCGAGCCCGACGCACTCGGCCGCCTTGGCACACCAGTCTATGCACGAGGCGCCCACCTCGTGGGTGAGCCAGAAGCCGCAGGACTCGCACCGGGCCAGGGGCTCGTCGGTCCAGATCTCGACTTCGGCCTGGCAGTTGGGGCATTCGACGTACTCCGGGCGCGGCTCCCGCAAGTGCAGCGAGCCCGGGCAACCCTTGGCTAGATTCATGTGTTTGTCTCCCTGCCTAGACTTCCGCGTACCCTCCGAATTCCTTACCGATGCAGTATACCATAGTGAACCCAGAGCGCCAGCCGATGCGCCATGCCTCAGAAGGCGCCCCGCGCCTGGGGGCGCGGACTCCTCAAGAGGAGACCAGGGAGGGGTAGGAAAGACGCGGAGGGAGTGGCGCGGATAGGCTTCGACCCTTCCTCGGACATACCCTTCTCTGAGGAGTGCGCGCGCCCACGCGCGCCAGGCCCCGAAGTGCGTAGCGCGCCTGGGGGCGCGGACTCCTCAAGAGGAGACCAGGGAGGGGTAGGAAAGACACGGAGGGAGTGGCGCGGATAGGCTTCGACCCTTCCTCGGACATACCCTTCTCTGAGGAGTGCGCGCGCCCACGCGCGCCAGGCCCCGAAGTGCGTAGCGCGCCTGGGGGCGCGGACTCCTCAGGGGGCGGGGCTACATCCCCGCGGGCGGTCGCGGCGGGCTCGCTCCTCGATGGCGCGGACGAAATCGGTCTTGGCGTTGGTGTAGCCCTCGCGGTCGGTGCCGTACCGCTGTGCCAGGTCGCGCTTGAGCCGGTCGTACTCCGCGGCTACCTCGGGATGGGCGCGCAGGTAGTCCCGGAAAAGCAGGTGACGCTCCCAGAAATCCCCGCCGATCTCCACCATGTGCACATGATACGAGCCGTCCTCGCCCTGCCTATCCAGATAGCGGCGATCGGGAATCTCGGCCTCGTGCTCCGGGAAGTAGGTGTAGCCCAGCGCCACCAGGCAAGGGACGCACCCATCCGCCTCCTGCAGGTTCGCGACCCCGATGAGGATGTCGATGATGGGTTTGGCTCCCAGCCCGGGCACGGCGGTGCTGCCCACGTGCTCAACCACGGCCCCTCGTCCGGCCAGGGCCTCCTGGATTCGGGCCCTCTCGCGCTCGAACATGGCGGGCCAGGAAGGGTCGTAATCGTGTATCACCACCGGTCTGGGCATGGCGGTTGGCTCCTGTCTGGCAGGCTAGATACTCTAGAGGGTTCGCATTGCGGCCACAGGCCCGGGGGCGGCACCCGGGGTCGCCCCTGGGACAAGGGTGCCTCTACGGCTGCAGGCCCAGCACCTGCTTCACATCGGGATTGACCACCGATTCCGGCCACCGGCCGGTCAGCACTCGGGCGACGTTCTCGGCCGCCTTCTTCTTCACGTTGAAAGTGCCCCGGTCGGAGATGCCAGCACAGTGAGGGGTGATGATGACGTTCTCCATTCCGAGCAGGGGGTTGTCCGGGTCCGGAGGCTCCTTCTCCAGGACGTCCAGCCCGGCCCCGGCAATGCGACCTTCCTGGAGCGCCCTGATGAGAGCAGGCTCGTTTACGATGGGCCCACGGGCGGTGTTGATCAGGTAGGCAGTGGGCTTCATAAGGCCAAACTCACGCTCTCCGATCAGGTTCTCCGTCTCGGGGGTGAGGGGGCAGTGGATGGACACGAAGTCGGACTGGCGCAGCAGCTGGTCCAGGTCCACCAACTCGGCGCCACACTCGGCGGCCTTCTCCGGAGTGGCGAAGGGGTCGTAGGCGAGGACGGTGAGGTCAAAGGCACGGGCCTTCCTGGCGGTCATGGCGCCGATGTCGCCCAGGCCGATGATGCCCAGCACCTGATCGTAGATCTGCACCATGGGGCGGGTATAGCGGGTACGCTCCCTCCAGTTGGCGGTGTGCCCGATCCGGTTGAGCGGCATGAGCTTCTTGGCACAGGCGAGCAGCAGGAGTATGGCGTGGTTGGACATTTCTTGGTTGAAGACGCCGCCAGTTCGCACGTTGGCCACGACGACCCCGTGGTCGGTGGCTGCCTGCAGATCCACCCGGTCGTAGCCTACACCGTAACGAGAGATGACCTTGAGGTCCGGAGCCAGGGCGTGGATGACGCGGCGCGTGGCCCAGCCGGAGCCGAGGATAAGGCCATGGGCGCCGCGAGCTGCCTGGATGACCGCGTCCTCGTCGTTGCCGAAGTCCCTCACCTCGAAGTCCACATCCAGGCCAGCCAGGGCTTCGTTCTCTGCCTCCGGGCCGCCCCAGTCCATGGCCTGAGCCACTACTCTGAACCGTCCAGTGCCGCCGGGCATAGTCACCCTCCCCTCGAGGTGCAATCGCTCGCGAAGGCGCGGACGGCCAGGCCGTCCGCGCTGCTATCATCCTACCCTTGCGCTCCAGCGGGGTCAAAACCGAGAGAGGCTAAGGATTGCCCAGAGTCGCGCTAGCCCGAAGCCACCCGCCATCCTTTTGCCGACCCTGTATCTGTGCAGGGGCGGGATCCGTGCGTGTCCACGCGACGGGCTCAGCCGTGTGACACCGTCTCCTCGGCCAGGACCCTCTCGTACACGGCCTCGTACTGGGGAACGATGTCTCGGTAGTCGAACCGGCGTGCCTGGGCTCGAGCCGCCTGACAGAATCTGGCCCGCCGCTCCCGGTCGGACAGGATGTCGATGGCGTACTCGGCCATCTTGTCCACGTCGCCCACCGGGGCAAGGTACCCGGAGACCCCATGCTCGACTACCTCAGGCAATCCACCCACGTCGCTGGCGACCACGGGAACGCCGCTGGCCATGGCTTCCAGGGCCACCAGCCCGAAGCTCTCCGTCTCGCTGGGCAGGAGGAACAGATCCGCCACCGAGAGGAGAGGCGCCACCTCGTCCACCACGCCCACGAACACCACCTGATCGCCCACCCCCAGGCTCCGCGCCAGCTCCAGGGCCATCCCTGCCTCGGGCCCGTCGCCGATGAGGATCAGCCTGGCATCCAGGCGAGCGGCCACCCGAGCAAAGATCTGGATCACATCGGCGACGCGCTTCACGGGGCGGAAATTGGAGATGTGCATCAGGGTCACCTGGCGGGCACGGTCGCACGTAGGGATGCAGGCGGGGGAGGGTGGCTGGTGGCGCTCCGGGTCAACGAAGTTGTAGATGACCTGGATTTCCTTCTCCACCTTGAACTGGCGGTAGGTCTCTTCGCGCAAGAAGTGGGAGACGGCGGTCACGGCGTCGGAGTTGTCTATGATGGAGGCAGTAATGGGACGGAAGGAGGGGTTGTTGCCCACCAGAGTGACGTCGGTACCGTGGAGTGTGGTCACCACTCTCAGGTTGAGATCGGGGGCAGCGCGTCGCGCCAATTGGGCCGCGGCGGCAAAGGGTATGGCGTAGTGAACGTGCAGTATCTGCAGTTTGCGGGTCCGGGCTACGTCCACCATCTTGGCCGCCAGCGCGAGGCTGTAGGGGAAGTTCTGGAGCAGAGGGTATTCCACTATCTCCACTTCGTGGAAGCTGACCCGAGGCGGAAGCGTGGTAAGGCGCAGCGGCATTGAGTAGCTGATGAACGCGACTTCGTGGCCGCGCTCTGCCAAGTACTTGCCCAGCTCAGTGGCGACGACGCCGCTGCCTCCGTGGGTGGGATAGCAGGTTATCCCGATGTGCATACTTCCTCCCTTGCTTCGGTGGGTAAGGCGGCTAGCCGGGCGCGCTACGTGGTCGGGTTGGCTCCGGCCCTCAGAACGAGGCGAAGGTGAGATCCAGGGGGCTCTCTACTGCCAAGATGCCCCGTACGAGGAAGCCCTCACCGTAGGCGGTGCCGATCAAGGAGCCATAGTAGCCCATCCAGTGCTCGAGCGAGGTCCGAAACCCGGGCGCAGTGAGACGGGTCTGGCCCCAGTCGCCGACGTCCGGGCGGAATTGGGTAGCATAGGCGTAGATGGCCTCCATCTTGCGCTCGAACTGAGCGCTGATGTCCACCACAAAAGTGGGTTCGAAACCCTGTCGGGTCATGTAGTAGAGGAGCCTGGAGGGGCGATAGGCCTCCTGCCCGGTCTCGAAGCGGGCCAGCCCGGCGAGGAACACGCCCTCGTAGGCGATATCGCTGGCGTGGTAGTGATCGGGGTGACGTCCCTGGTAGTAAGGGACGAGGACCATGCTGGGCCGGTATCGTCGGACTACCTCGGCCACGCGGCGCTTGGCCTCCTTGCTGGGCTGGAGGAACCCGTCCTCGAGGGCCAAGTTCTCTCTGGCCACCGCGCCGATGATTCGGCGGGCGGCCTCTGCCTCGGCCAGGCGCGTCTCGGCCGTTCCTCGCGTGCCCATCTCGCCGCGGACCATGTCCACCATGACCACGGAGTGGCCCGCCTGGGCCAGCTTGATGAGAGTGCCGCCGCAGCAGATCTCGATATCGTCTGGATGAGCCCCGAAGGCCATCAGGTCAACCCCGGGCATCAGCCTCCTCCAAGGTGAGAATGGAGTGATCGAACCGGCAGAGCTGGCCGGCGTCGAAGAGGAGCTGGAGGAAGGGACGGCCGTGCCGGTTCAGGAAGTGAGGCAGAGGTAGCATGCGCTCCTGGAGCCGGCCGCGGGGTAGGAGGGCGTTGCGCAGGGCGTGCAACCCCTGCCTGCTTCTACCGGACTGGCTCAACTGGGCTCGCTGGGCCCGCTCCTCCAGCTTGTCCACGGCTCGCAGCGCCTTCGCCAGGGTGCCCTCCCAGGTGCGACCCAGGCTGGGGTCAATGCGCTCCACCCGCTCCCGCAGAGGCTCCAGCGCCTTCCTCACCTCCGATCGGGCCCGATAGAACTCGGCCCTGTCGTGATCGGCTGCCGCGCGACGGAAGATCCCGGCTGGGTCTAGCTGGGCCGTAAGGATGTCTCTGGCGGTGACACCGTAGCGCTCTAGTGCCTGGCTCTCCTCGGGGCCTACCACCGTATAGTGAGGGCGGGGGAAAAGCACCGGCTGGGGGACGTCGAACAACCCGTGCAGCGGCTGGAGCATCCCTTGATAGGCGATCTCTCCTGCCCCAAGGACGTCCGCCAGCACCGGCAGGACGGCGTCGGCGAACACGGGTCGCAGGGCGGCGTCGGTGGAGTAGTGCTCGGGCTGGCGGCGAGCTCGCTCCACGTGAGTGGGCGCATCGTCCACGCGCAGGCGGCGGCCCCTTTCATCTATCAGGTAGAGCCGTCCGGCATCGGCCGAAGTGAGTTGAGGCTGGTAGCCATACTGCCGCAGCTCTCCCGCCACCTGGGCCAGCGCCGTCGCGATGGCCTCCGCCTGCTGAAGAGCCCGGCCGAAGAAGTCGCCCGCCAGCGGCCGGAGCACTTCGGGCTGCACCAACACCAGCCCTTGGGGCGAGAAGAGGTCGGCCCATACGCGGCCATGCCAGGAGGTGTAAGTCTCGCCCGGCCGGGGGGCGAAGAGCGCTCGCGTCTCATCCCGGTGTGGCCCTGGCTCAAGGGCAGCGAAGTACTGGTTGGCGGCGCGCTGCGCCTCGGGAGTCAGGGGGAGGGCGGAGATCGGTTTGCCCTGCTCGTTCCAGGTGAAGCGCACCCGGCCCACTTCCCCGTCGGGCTGGAGGTAGTAGACGTGGTTCACTTCCTGGAAGTCGTGGTCCTCGCTGGCCAGCCAGAACGCTGGCACCACGCGCACGCCCAACTTCTCCTCCAGGCGGCGCGCCAGGCGGATGATGGCCACGATCTTGTAGGTGGTGTAGACCGGCCCGCCGAGGAAGCCGACCTGAGAGCCCCCGATGACGCAGTACGTGTCGCTATCTGCCAGGTCGCGCGCCCCGGCCAGGGCCTCGGGTGCCGCACCTAGCCCGGCGTTGTAGGCCTCCAAAAGGTGGGCCAGGCGGGCGCGCGGGTAGGGGACAGCCTGGCGCTCGGCGAGGGCGGCGGTGAAGTCCAGAGGACCGTGACCATAGAACCGACGTGCCGACGGGGCGCCGGCGATGTAGTCGAGGTAGAGCTGGTTGCCCGCCGACGCTGGCAGGTCGCGCTCGGGAACGTACTCGATCGAACAGGGAAGCTCTACCTTCGTCTGGCTCCGGGCCATGCTCTCGCTCCCCTCAACTCCGAGCCTGGGCGACCAGGACCAGCCGGGGCGAATCGGGCCCATAGGGCTCGCCGGCCAGGGACCCATACGCCCTTACGGCGGCGAAGCCGGCCGAGATCAGCATCTCCCGCATCTCCCGCTGGGAGTACATGCGCACCGACTCCCGGAACTGGCGGGGCTCCCCACGCTCTGGCGTCATCGTGACCAGCTTCTCCACTCGCAGTCCGTCGTCAGTGATCCACCGGTGGTTGTGGACGCGGCAGTCGGGGAGGAGCCGCTCGTCCTCGGGCACCAGGTGGGTGATCACGTGGTCGCGGTTCAGATAATCCAGGAGGAAGGTGCCCTCGGGGCGCAGGGCCCGCTGCACCGCCACCAGGACGGCCCGGTTATCCTCGTCCGTCTCGAAGTAACCGAAGGAGGTGAAGATGGAGATGACGGTGGCGAAGATGTCGCGGTAGGGGATGCGGCGCATGTCCTCCCGCACCAGCAGCACACGCTCGGCGTCCGGAGCATCATCCCCGACAGCCTCCCCGGAGACAAGGCACACCTGAGGGACCCCCGCCCGCCGGAGCTCCTTGGCCGCCACCTGGAGCAGATCCTCGGAGAGGTCAAGGCCGACCAAGCGCCGGAAGCCGGCCCTCCAAAGCGCCACCAGGTAGCGGCCCGCACCGCAGCAGAGGTCGAGCAGGGGCTCGTCCTTGGGCGGGGAGAGAAGGGCTTCGATAGCCCGGATGTTGGCGCAGGCCTCGGCCAAGTCCCGATGGGCGTACAGTCGTAGGTATTCGCTTCCGAAGCTCTCTTCGTACCAGGCGGTCACTTGATGCCGTGCTCCGCCTTGTAGGCCGACCAGTTTGCCTTCAGCAGCACGAAAGATTCGAAGTCCGGCTGGGCCAGGAAAGGGTTGGTCTCCCGTTCGTGGGCTACGGTGGAGACGGGTGACACGCCGACGTCGTGGCCGGGGAAGATGGTGGTGCTGCCGGGGAGGGTCATGAGCTTCTGGTGCAGGGAGTGGTACTGCTGGCGGGCACCCTGGCCCAGGTCGGTCCCGCCTACCTTGCCCACGAAGAGGGTGTCGCCGGTGAAGACGGCATCGCCCACGTAGAGGCACATGGAGTCCTCGGTGTGTCCGGGGGTGTGGATGACTCGGATCTGCAGGTTGCCTAGGGGTAGCCTGGCGCCGTCGGTGAGGGTGATACCGGTGTCGGGGTCCCGGTGGCCGTAGAGGAGAACGGGTCTGCCGATGGCGGCCTCTATGACCGGGTTGCCGTTGGTATGATCGCCGTGAGCGTGGGTGCTGAAGGCGTAGGCTATCCGGTAGCCTCGGTCGTGGGCGAAGCCGAGGATGGAGTCGGGGGAGTACGACGCGTCAATGACGGCAGCTTGCTGCGTGTCCTCGTCGGCGACCAGGTAGCCGAAGTTGCGGTCGCCGCCCGTCCGGAATTGCTGCACAAACATATCTCCTCCAACGGTGACGCGAGGGGTCGCCGGGGCTTACCTTCCGGGCTCTCGCCGGGGCTTCAGTGTAGCCATGATAGTGGACAGCTCCAGTGCGGAACAAGTCGAGTGGCAGCTTCGGGCTGAGAACGAGAGGGTCTGGCCACAGGTCGGTCGGGGGCAAGTCCGCGCGCTGGAGATGCTTGGCTGGGCCTTCGGCGGGTCAGGGCTCGCGCCCGAGGCGTCGGCGTCCCGGCGTGGCAGGCAGACGGGCATGGGTGTTATTGCGGCGCTGTCGCGCGTGGGCGCGCGAACTCCTCGGGGGATGTGGGCTCGCTTGGGGCGTCGGCGTCTCGCGGTGGAAGGGGTGCCCAGACGGGGGGTGTGCTGTTGGGGTCTTGTCGCGCGTGGGCGCGCGAACTCCTCGGGGTTGTGGGCTCTCTCTTGAGGATCGGCGTATCGATGGCCGGTGTAGGTGGCCGCGCCTTCCAGGCACCGCGTGAGGATCGGTCGCCGGGGTTGACGGGTGGGTCGGCTGGGCGCCAGAATCGGCGAGGCGCCGGCCCCGCCAGTTGAGCGGCAGCGGGGCCGATCGAGGTGGTCGAATGTGTGATGGGCAGCACCGTCCGACGGTGAGTGCGACGTGGGAGAACCTGAAGCAGCCGATGCCGTTGGGGCGCAAGCTGCGGCTGGTGGCCAAGAACCTCTGGATTCGAGTCCGCACCGGCAGTGCCTGCTGCGGCAACTACGGCGAGCCCGGCTGCTGACGCAAAGCCTAACGCCCCGTGGGGGCGCCGGTTGGCAGTGCCCGTAGAGAGCGAGCGTCCCGAGACGCGAGGTGCTGCTCGCGCGTGGGCGCGGGCACTCCTCGCATCGTGAGGGGGTTGGGTTGCCAGGGTCGAGGTGCTGGGCGATTTGACGACCGGAGCCGACCCCGATTAGAATGCGGCCAGCTTGATGAGGAGGTCGGGAGACTACACATGACACGAGTCCGAAGCGCCCTGGTCAACATGCGTGTGACCGGCGGCTTGGCCCGTCATGGGAGTAGTGCGCCCATCGCCCAGTGACTTGAGCTGACTTCGGGGCCGTGGGCGCTAGCTCACGGCCCTTTTTGTTTGCCATCGCGGTGCAGCCGCGGCCGTGAGCTTCGTCAGAGTGCCGACGTAGCGACGGCCGCGCGTCGTTTTCAGTTGCGGGTTAGCAGGAGACGCGAATGTCTGAGACCGCGTTGGAGATCACCGAGGTAGCCAAGGCCTTCGGCGGCAACGGCCGTCTGGCCCTGCCGTCCTTCTTCCGTCGCTCGGGCGCCAAGAAGAAGAGGGTCATGGCGGTGGATCACGTTAGCCTCACCGTCCATAGGGGCGAAATCTTCGGCGTCCTGGGACCCAACGGGAGCGGGAAGTCCACCCTGGTGCGCCTGATGGCCACTCTACTCATTCCCGACGGAGGGACGATCCGCGTCTTCGGCCACGACGTGGTCCGGGAAAGCGAGGCGGTGAAGCGGATGATCAACCGGGTGTCGGTGGAGGCAGCCTTCTTCAAGAAGCTATCCCCCATGGAGAACCTGATGTACGCCGCCCGGTTGTACGGTCTGAGCGGCGGAGAGGCTCGGCGGAAGATCGTGGCCATCCTGGCGCGCCTGGGCATCGAGGGCCGGTCGGTCTACTCCCCGCTGGATGAGATGTCCCGGGGGATGCAGCAGAAGGTGGCCATTGCCCGGGCCTTCCTGACGTCGCCCGTCCTGCTCCTGCTGGACGAGCCCACCACCGGACTCGATCCCCGGTCCAAGCGGGACGTGCAGCAGTTCGTGCGGGAGCTGCGCGACTCCCACGATACCACGGTGGTGCTTACCACCCACGACATGAACGAGGCTGAGACCCTCTGCGACCGGGTGGCGATCATTGATGAGGGCCGCATCGTGGCTCTGGACACGCCTGCCGGGCTCAAGGCGCAGCTCCCGGTGGGCGATCGTTCGGTCACCCTGGAGGACGTGTTCATGGAGCTCACCGGCAAGCGGCTGGTGGGCGAAGAGGTGGTGATATGAGCGTGCTGGCGGGGGTGACGCGTTCGGTGGTGCGGGAGGCGTCCGCCTCCTACGCCTTCGTCGAGCGCAACTTCAACCTGGTGCGGCGTTACTGGGGCTGGGAGTTGGTGTGGCTCATCTACAGCGTGGTCAACGCCCTGGCGATCACGTACATCGGCGCCGGGATGGAGGCCATCACCGGGGTGGCGGTGGATACCAACTACCTGGTGCTCTACCTGCTGGTGGGGAGCCTGGTGTGGGGCTATCTGGACCTGGTGTTCCATTCCATCAGCGAGACCATCTCCTGGGAGAGGTGGGAGGGCACCATCGAATACACCTTCATGGCGCCGGTGTCGCGACGCACCCATCTGGTGGGGCAGACGCTCTTTTCGCTCGTGTATGGGCTCCTGTTCACCAGCGTCATCTTCGTGGTGGTGGCCCTGTTCTTCCGCCTGAGCGTGAGCGGCGCCAATTTCGCCGGAGCCCTGGCCATCGCCTTTGCCGGGAGCATCAGCTTCATCGGGTTCGGCATCGTGACTGCGGTGCTGCCCTTGCTCTTCCCAGAGAAGGGAGACCAGATGACCCACGTGGTGGAGGCGGTGCTGCTGCTGGTGAGCGGCATCTACTACCCGGTGGACGTGCTGCCGGGGTGGATGCAACGCATCGCCGCCGCGTCCCCGGCTACCTATGCTTTGCGGTCCATGCGCGCTGCCATCCTGGAAGGGGCGGACTGGGGACGGCTGCTTCCGGACCTGGGGATCCTCCTGGGCATGGGGCTGGTGGCCATCCCGCTGGGGCTGTACGTGTTCTCCAAGGCGGAGTACTATGCCAAGCGGAGTGGCAAGCTCAAGCGGAGCGGCTGAGCTTGCCGGCACAGGCCAGTCTGCCGTAGGGGCAGGACCGCTGGCCAGGGCGAAGCCGTGCCCGCCCAGGGCGAACACGAGGTTCGCCCCTACGAGGGGTGTGGTAGAAGGTGTGGCCGCGTGGCCCTTGGGCCAGGCCCCAGACACGCGTGACGCCGGCTTGGGAGCTAGTCAATGATTGTCGGTCCTGAAGAGACCCCCCGCCAGGATGATCGGGCCCGCCCGCGCTTCAGTGGGGGGCGGCTGGGCATTGTGGCGCTGGTGGTGCTGGTGATCGTCGTCGGTGGTCTGCTGATCGGCGGCGAGGCTGCTGCTTTCGTGGAGCAGGGCTACCGCGTGCTTCCCTTCGTCCCGCTGGCGGTGCTGGCGTACCTCGGGCTCTACCACACCTGGGCGCGGACCCTGGCCGTCTTGTGGCTCGCGGGGCTGGTGTTCGTCATCGCCGCTCTGGCCACTGGGTCGGCCATCGGCGCCCTCTCGGTAGGCCTGCCCCTGGGCGCCCCGGGCGGGCTCGAGCTCGATGCCGCGGACCTGAGTCGGGTGGCTCTGGTGATGGGGGGGATGCTGGCAGCGGCGGCCGTAGGAGCCCTGGGGTTCCTGCGCTCCGTCCGCCGCCTGGCTGCCCGATACCTGCCCCTGGATCCCGACTCGTTCGTGCACACCATCGCCCTGGTGACGGTGGTGACGCTGACGCTGGAGAGTTTCGTCCCCCTCATTATTCTGGGCGAGCCGCCCCTCATCACTCTGCTGTCGGGGGTGATCACCGGCGTGGGCGACGTGAACCTGGGCGACCGCGGGGGTGTGCTCCGGGGCGAGATCTACGGCCTCATCTGGCTGGTGCCTGGTGCCATCATGGCTGTGGGCTACGGCATCCGGCGCGACTTGGAGCAGGCGCTGCGACGACTAGGCCTGGTGCGAGTCACCGGGGGTCAGGCGGCAACGGGCGTGGCCCTGGGGGTGGGGCTGGTGCTGCTGGTGGCCGTCCTGGGGCTGGTGATCGAGTGGCTCTGGGAGCTGATGGGGTGGGAGACTACCGGAGGGGCCGGCTTCGACCAGGCCTTCGGCACGCTTCTGGCCCCGTTCATGACTCCCATTGGGGCAGTGGTGCTGGGCCTGTCTGCTGGCCTGGGTGAGGAGCTGGCCGTGCGCGGAGTGCTCCAGCCCCGCCTGGGCATTCTCCTCTCCAACTTGCTCTTTACCAGCCTGCATGCCTTTCAGTACAACTGGGATGCGTTGGTGGTGGTGTTCCTGCTGGGAGCAGTGCTGGGGCTGATCCGCAGGCGCACCAACACGGCCACCAGCGTCATCGTCCACGGGGTGTACGACTTCGTGCTGGTCCTGGCGATGATGGCGGAGATGCCGGTGGTGGGGGAGTAGGGACGGCTCCGGGCTGAAGCCGCGGAGCTACGACGAGGCGAAGCCGGCCCTTCGGCCGGCTCTCTCTGGAGGAGGCAGCGCCCTCCGGGCGCGGCGGTGCTTGGGCAAGGGCAGCTGGTGCCGGGGGCCTGTTCGCGCGTGGGCGCGCGAACTCCTCGGGGGTCACTGAAGCCGCGGAGCTACGACGAGGCGAAGCCGGCCCTTCGGCCGGCTCTCTCTGGAGGAGGCAGCGCCCCCAGGCGCCGGCATAGCTCCTCGGGCACGTTCCTCACGTGCAGCGTGGCCATGCCCTCACCTCCTGCTGCACAGCGTTCGCCTGCTGGTTGCATTATGCAACCGCAATGGAGGCACTGTCACCTGCGGCCCGGGCCGGATACTAGAGTCGGCCCCGGCGGTGTAGCTCCTCGAACTGCACCTGGCTGCTGCCATCGGGCCAGCGGGTGTAGCTTCGCCGCCATCCGTACATCCAGAAGGTGGGCCGCTCGGCGTCCACCGCCTGGACCTCGGCCCTCTCTTCGGCTCTCTGGCCCGGGCGCAGCAGGCGTCGGGCCTGGGTGGTGAGGGAGGAGATGGGCCGGGAAGCTAGGGCCCGGATTCCGCGGGAGAGCAGGCGCAGCCCCAGCCCGGCCACCACGGCGGCCCCGGTGAGGGCTAGGCCGGTGCTGGCCTCCCTGGCGGTGAGGGCTCGGCTGCCCTCGCGCTTGACGGGGATGCGGATGGGGGCGGGCACGGGGAGATCGGGGTTGAGGGCGGCGCCGCAGGCGCGGCAGTATCCGGCGGTGGTGGCGTTGGCAGTGCCGCAGCGTGGACAGGTAACGGTTCGCTGGTTCATGGTCTATCCCCTCGATCACAATAGAGAAAGTCAGCCGTCCGTGAAGCGGCGGCCGGGAGAGCAGGACTCATGCACGCAGGACGTCCAACTCCAATCGCACCTTCTTTGGCGGCGCGCTGTTGTGGGGCGCGTCGGGGTCGTACACAGGGCGATCCATGGGACGGACACGGAGCTGGCCCTGCTCGGCGGCGGCGATTCGCTCCCGGGCCACGCGCACGTACTCGGGCTCGATCTCAGCCCCGGCCGCCCGGCGCCCGTGCATCATGGCGGCGATGGCGGTGGTCCCCACGCCCATGAACGGATCCAGCACCCAGTCGCCCGGGTCAGTCAGAGCCAGCACCAGCCTCTCGATGAGCTCCACCGGGAACTGGCAGGGGTGAATGGTCTTCTCTACGTGGTTGGACTTGACGTTGGGTATCTCCCACACGTCGCTCGGGTTCTTGCCCAGGGGGTGGCCGGAGAGCTGTCCCCGCTTGGCCCCCTTGAAGTGGCGCTTTTGAGGGTACTTCTGGGGCACGCGAACGGCGTCCAGGTTGAAGGTGTAGTCGTCGGTCTTGGTGAACCAGAGGATGACTTCGTAGCGGCCGGAGAAGCGCTTGGAGGCGTGCAGGCCGTGGCCGAAGTGCCACACGATGCGGTTGCGGAGGTGCAGCCCCAGGTCGCTGAAGATGGGGTAGAGCAGGATGTCCAGGGGGATGATCTCCCCGTTGTCCACGTAGTTGCCCACCTGCCAGCAGATGCTACCCCGAGGGTGAAGCGCCCGGACGCACTGGGTAATGACCTGCCGCTGCTGGCTCAGGTAGTCCTCGACTGAGAGGCGGCTCTCGTACTCCTTGCCCAGGTTGTAGGGGGGCGAGGTGACGATCAGGGTGGCGAAGTGGTCCGGGAGGGTGGCGAGGAAGTCGAGGCAGTCGCCCTGGAAGAGGACGCAGTCGGCCTCGGGATCGAGGTGGTCCGCGATCCGGACGCGGCGCTGGGTGAAGAGGGTGGACTGCATGCGCTGTCTCTCCCGGATGGGTGCGGTGGAGTTCGGCTTGCGTGTGGGGGTATTGTACCACAGGGTGGGCGGGGGGCGGGAGGAGCGAGCGACGTTGGTTGGGGCGGGCGGCGCCGCGCGCATTGGCGGAGTCTGGCGTGTCCGCGGTCGCGGGGCGACCCCGCGCACGGTGCCAACCCAGGGGCGAGGACATACGAGGGCAGGCGCCCTGATGCCTTCAATGTCTACCTCAGTAGACAGGTGTCTACACATGTCCGCGTGGTGGCGGCCATGTCCATACCCCCTTATGGCGTGCGACGGCCCGGCCTACGGCCCGGTTCGCTTGCACCGGCCTGATACCCGCATGCACGATATACAGACCCGTGGGAACTGGTGCCTGCTCACTGATGAGGCACGCGACATTGTCCTTGGGCTCTATATCGGCAGCATGGCACACCCCTTGAGCCCCGTCGAGCGCTCCGGCGAGCGTGCTGGGAGGCCCGAGAGTGTGAGCCCAGGGCTGGGGCAACCGGTGTCTGGTCACCCCGCCGCTCCGGGCTGAACCCCGGAGCTAGAGTGAGCGAAGCCCGCCCAAGGGCGGGCTCAGAGCTTGCCCTGAGTGAAGCGAAGGGGACGGACTCCTCGTGGGTGGAGAATCCTTCCAGCCGACCCCCAGCCGGCCGGAGGGCCGGCTTCGCCTCGTCGTAGCTCCGGGGTTCAGCCCGGAGCGGCAGCTGGCGCCAATCCGATGGTCCGGAGGGAGGCGACCCGTCGGTGGGTGCCGCGCGGAGGAACAGTCCTCCGCGCTCTTCTTGCGCTATGTGCCTCCCGGCCCCCCTCCCCTCCGGCCGCAGGCCCCTTCGACGGGCTCAGAGCACGCCGCAGCGGGCATCCCGCTCGCTGCGCCCGGACCCCGCCCTGCGAGGCACCCACAGGCACTCCTCACCCGCAGCCACCCCTACACCACGCCGTCCCCTCTCCCCCTCTCCGCGTCCCCGCGCCTCTCCCTCCCGCCCGCTCCAGATCCAGCGCCAGCAGGCGCTCCAGGATCTCCTCGTCCGCCAGGTCGTGGGGCCAGCCGTAGGCAGCCAGCACCGCCTCGTCCAGCCGCCGGTGGGCCAGGTCGACCCAGGTGGGGCCTCGGCTATGCAGGTTGGTGAGGGTGCGGCGCTTCAGTTCCTTCTCACTGGCGCCGGCAGGGTCGAGCCAGAGGTCCCGCTTCTGGCCCAGGTCGCGGGCGGCCTCGGCGATGGTCCGCACACCTGCGGATCGTCCTGGCGCTCGTGGCCGGGCGGCCAGGGGAAGGTCCCGACGCTTGTGGTCTGTGGGTACCGGCAGCCGCTTTCCGCCTCACGCAGTCGGGTGCCTGTAGCTCGAGCCCGGAGTTCGTGCATGCTGGCGTGGAGCACGCCCATCACGCGGTCGTCTTCCCGGGCGATGGCAGCCGAATCGGGACGGGTCTGGCTGCGGACGCACACGAGGAGCCAATGCCTCGGGACACGAGAGGTCAGGATGTGCCGGCGAAGCTCTTACTGCGCAAAGCGCATCTCCGAGCGCGGCCGCTCCCGCAACCACCACTTAGGCCGAAGTGGACCGCGGGACCTCGCGCTGGGGCAGGACAGGTGGCGCTGCATGCTCGAGAGGCATCTGGCATTGGGGGGGTTAGGTTACCCCTTCACCGCCTCCTCCAGCTTGTCCAGCGACTGATTCATGCCGGCGAAGGCGTAGGCGAACATCTGGGTGAGGGGCCAATTGCGCGCGATGTAGGTCAGGACTGTCTTGCCGCCCAGGCTCTCGAATTGCACCTCGACGTCGAACTCCTCCGGCCCACCCCAATCCGAGGCCGGGATGGGGTCTCCCTGCTCATCGGAGCCCCTGAGGTCGATCTCCAGCCGCTCATTGGGAACGATCCTGCGGAAGATTCCGGCATTGCAGTACACGCCCCCGCCCTGGTCGGCAGGTGCCTGCATGCACCACAGCAGCTTGCCGCCCTCGCGGAGGTCCATCTCCACCTTGGGCGCGGTGTAGGTCGCCGGTCCCCACCACCGCCTGAACTTCTCCGGCTCGGTCCAGAACTGCCACACCTTCTCAATGGGGGCATCGAGGACGCGGGTGACGACGAGGTCGGAGTAGATGACTTCGCTCGGCTGACTCTCGGCCATGGTTGCTCTCCTTGAACTAACGTCCCGTACAGACTTACAGACCGCACCGGGCAGTATAGCACTCCGCACCTCGCCAAAGCAAAGGGGAGGAGTCAGGAGTCAGGAGACCGCATGCCCACGCGCGAGCAGTCTTGGCCTATGTCCCTGAAGCTCGGCGCCGGTGATACCGGCCTATCAGCCGCACCAGCACCCACATAGCGGCCAGCACTTCCACGAAGCCCAGGGAGGCAATCAGCGGCAACTGCAGCCGGTCGCGGAGGAGGGTAACCAACTGTCCCATGGGCTGCAACAGCGGCCACAGGATGAAGATGCTCTTGGTGAGGCGAAAGACGACGGCGAACATCAGGCCGATCACGAAGAGGAAGGTGATCTCGCTCAGGGGCATGGCGTAGCCGATGTGGTAGGCGGCATATAACAGGGAACCCACCAAGACGGCTGGGATGAGCCCGAAGGACTCCTCCAGGCGGAGCAAGACCCATCCTCGCCAGAACACGGCCTCGAAGAAGCCGATGGTCAGGGCCAGAGCTACCAGCGGCACCAGCTGCGTCGTAGGAGGAAGTTCAGTCCGAGCCAGAGTAGCCTGGTACTGCACGGCGGCGAAGATAAGCTGGAGGACCAGGCTGGGCATCAGGTAGCGACTGGTGATCCCCAGGTCAGAGAGCGGTCGGCCCCGCCTGACGACTGTCCAGTACAGGGGGATGCCGATCCCGAAAAGGCCGGCCCCGAGTACGGCGTAGAGCAGGAAGTAGCCGATGCCGTTGTCGGCCGTCACCCCCACGGTAGCGGTGTAGAGCGCCCCTACTACCAGAAGCCACGATAGGGCTACCACGGCCAGGTCGGCCCGGGGGCTCCAGCGTGCCCAGACCAGGCCTCTCAGGCCGGAAGCGCGTGATCGAACCATGCGGACTCCCTCCTCTTGAGGACGCACCCACAGCGCGGCATGTCGTCGCGCTGGAGTGCCCCGGGGCAGCGCCTCGCACTTCGGCTGCGACGCGATAGCTTTCTTACCACACTGGTGGCGTACTTGCCAAAGCATGCACCCGGGTAGAGGCTACTCCTTACGCCGGACGCGAGGGAGTCCCGGTCCTGGAGTGCTATACTCCCCCCAAAAACATCACCCAGGAGGCCCGCTATGCCCCAGACTGGCCACCGCATCGTATTCACCGGCCCCGGCGTCGCCGAGGTGGAGGAGTTCGTCCTCCCCGAGCCGGGCCCGCAGCAGGCTCTGGTCCGCACCGAGCACACCCTAATCAGCGCCGGCACTGAGATCACTCGCTACCTGGGCGAGCTGCCCACCCACCCTGGCTATCCCGTCTACCCCGGCTACTCCAACGTCGGCGTGGTGGAGGCGGTGGGGCCGGGTGTCGAGCGCCCCGCCGTGGGCGAACGCATCCTTACCCTATCCCAGCATACCTCCCACTTCCTGCTGGACCTCTCTCCGGAGCGGCTCACCTACTGGGAGACGGTGCCGGCGGCGGTGGACCCGGAGCAGGCAACGTTCGCGGTCTTGGGCAGCGTCTCCATGCACGCGGTGCGCCGGGCCAACCTGCAACTGGGGGAGGCGGTCGCCGTCTTCGGCGCAGGAGTGGTGGGGCAGCTTATCGTGCAGATGGCCCGATCATCGGGCGCCCGACCAGTGATCGCAGTGGACTTGCTGGACGATCGGCTGGAGCTGGCTCGCCGCTCGGGCGCAGACGCCACCGTCAGCCCGGGCCGGGAGGACGTGGTGGAGGCCATCGTGCGCCTCACTGGCGGCCGGGGCGCCGATGCTCTCTTCGACGCCACCCGGACCTCGGCCACCATACCCACCATGATGAAGGCCGCGGCCCAGAACGGCCGGCTCCTGATTGTGGGCAGCCTGCCCGACAAGGTGGAGATAGACCCCTTCACCGAGCTGCAGCGGCGGGAGCTGAGCATCATCGGCTGCTTCCAACCCGCGTCGCCCGTAGTTGGGCACGCCTACTTCCCCTGGACCCAGCGGCGCAACCGGGCCCTGTTCCTGGACCTGCTGCGCGACGGCTCGGTCAGGGTGGACCACCTCATCACCCACCGGCTGCCCTACGACGCTGCCCCGAAAGCCTACGCCACCCTGCGCCGCGGCCGCGCGGGGTGGTTGGGGGTGGTGCTTGAGTGGGGGTAGGGCAGCGACGACAGCGTGCACTTGGAGGCAACGGCTCTGAGGTGAGTCGCTGCCTGGCCTGGGGTGCGGTGGGAGGGTAGAATGGTCTTGGCGATGAGGCTCGCCTGTCCCGCGAGGGTGTAACCGTCGGTGCGTCCGGCTGATAGCCTCTACCACAGACCAAGCGGTCGCCGGTAGGGGTTCGGGTCCGGCCAGGACCGACGGCCGTTCAGGAGAGCCTCGACTTTGGATCAAGTCACAGCCATAAGCATCGGAGCGGTTCTGGGAGCCAACGCCCGCTACTGGCTGGGCGTCTGGGTTGACAGCCGGTTCGCCACCGGCTTCCCGCTCGGCACTCTCGTGGTGAACTGCACCGGCAGCTTGGTCCTGGGCTTCCTTCTGATCCTCACCACTCAGCGTATAGCGCTCAGCCCGCGCTGGAGGCTGCTCCTTGCCGTGGGCTTCCTGGGCTCCTATACCACCTTTTCCAGCTTTAGCGTCGAGACCCTGGCTCTGCTGGACGAAGGCAGTTGGCTTCTCGCATTGGCCAACGTTCTCCTCAGTGTGGGCTTTGGCCTTGTGGGTGCCTGGCTGGGCGCGCGCCTGGCCGCTGGCATCTAGCGCAAAGGAGGAGGTTGTGACGGAGCACCCGCAGTACCAGCGCCTCACTGTCTATCTCGGCGAGAGCGATCAGTGGCACGGGCGCCCGCTGTGGCAGGCGCTACTGGAGCGGCTGCGCCAGGAGGATCTGGCGGGCGCCACGGTCTTGCGGGGACTGGCTGGCTTCGGGGCCCACAGCCGCATCAAGATGGCGACTCTGGTGCGGCTCTCCGCCGATCTGCCTCTGATGTTGGTGGTAGTGGACCGGACGGAGAGAATTGAGGCCGTATTGCCGCTCGTCTCGGCCATGGTGGGGGAAGGCCTGATCACTCTAGAGCCCATCCACGTGGTGAAGTACGGCCATCGCTACCTGCCCCAGATCCCAAGGGGGCGCCGGGTGAGCGAGGTCATGACCACCGATCCCGTAGCAGTGCTGCCTGATACCCCTCTTGCCGAGGTGGCTCGGCTCCTGCTCTCGAGCCGATTCACTTCGGTGCCGGTGGTGGACCAGTCGGGGACTGTGGTGGGAATCGTGGCCGATGCCGACTTCCTTCGCTGGCCAGAGTTGGCCCTGTGTCTCCGGCGCCCTGAGGCCCTGACGGACGATGCCGTGGTGTGCCTCTTGGAAGAGCTGGCGGCGGTCGGCCACACGGCCAAGGAGATCATGACTGGAGAAGTGGTCACCGTGAGCCAGGGCCGGTCACTTGCCGAAGCCGCCAGCCTCATGGTGCAGCGCAATGTCAAGACGCTGCCAGTGGTGGACGACGAGGGCCGCCTGGTGGGTATGCTGAGCCGTAGTGACGTCATTCGCCAAGTTGCTCACGAACCCCAGAGGCTGCAGGCTGCGCCAGCGCCTGTCGGCGAGCTGTATGTGCTTCGTGACCTGATGCGCTCTGACGTGCCGGCCGTCGCACCTGAGGCCCCTCTCGGCGAGGTGGTTGTGGCCATGGCTCGCTCCGATCTGGGGCGGGTGGTGGTACTCGACAGCGAGCGACGGCCATTAGGGGTCATCTCCGACGGTGACCTCATGGCCCGGGTGAGCCCTGAGGCCCGTCCTGGCATCATTCGGGCGCTGATATCGCGTGTCGGTCTCGCCCCGGGGGAAGGCCGAGAGGCGCAGCAGACGGCCGCCGAGCTCATGTCGGCACCGGCGGTGACCGTTGCTGCTTCGGCCGCCATCGCCGAGGGAATCCGCTTGCTGGCGCAGGAAGGCAGGCGCAGCATCGTTCTGGTTGACGGCGAAGGCCGACTCCAGGGTATAGTCGACCGCCCCTCCCTTCTGCGGGCCTTGCTAGGGGGCGCCATCCACGGGTGAACGGATGGTCGGCCGCGGACAGCGGCACGCTTCTGAAGGGAGGCCGATCCACGCCGGTTTGCCGATCGCTGAGCCTGGGCCGCCAGCCCAGACCTACCGCCCGGTGCAGAAGCTCTCCTGCCCCGGTGGTCCGTAGGGACGCGTGGGTGCATCGATGGCTTTGCAGGCCCGGACCTGGTGTGCTATATGCGTCCTGACAGTGTCGTTGTTCGGGACGGGCGCTGAGTTGCCGATCGGTTGACTGATGCTGCTACCGCTGATCTGACGTTATCGCAGGAGGTTAGTGATGAGACGTGTGTTGGCGAATGCGCTGATGCTGGTGCTGGTGCTCTGCTTGCTCGTGGCATTGCCATCTTCTGCCCAGACCCCAACGCCTACTTTGGATGCGACCGCTACCGCCACGGCCCCCGGTGTCGGCATGGGCGTGGATCAAGGAGTGATTGCGGCCTTCGAGGGAACTGTCACCTCCGTCTACCAGCGACTCATTCCCTCGGTGGTGAACATCCAGATGGCCCGGCAGGCGCCGTCGTCCTTGCTCCCAGATGTCCCCTTCGGCCAGCCGCCCGAAGTACAGAGAGGTGTGGGGTCGGGCTTCGTCTGGGACACTGAGGGCCACGTGGTGACCAACTACCACGTGGTGGCCGGGGCTGACCTGATTCAGGTCACCTTCCAGGACGGCACCACCGTCGAGGCCGAGGTGGTGGGGACCGATCCGGACAGCGACCTGGCCGTGATCAGAGTGGATGTGCCGGCCGAGCAACTGGTGCCCGTGGAGGTGGCCGATTCTACCCAGGTGCAGGTGGGACAGCTTGCCATAGCCATCGGCAACCCGTTCGGCCTCCAGGGCTCCCTCACTCTGGGTGTGGTGAGCGCGGTGGGGCGGCTCCTTCCGGTGGGTACCTCTGTGACCGGCGGGTCTCAGTACAGCGTCCCCGACGTCATCCAGACCGACGCCCCCATCAACCCGGGCAACTCGGGTGGGGTGCTGGTGGACGCTCAGGGGCGGCTCATCGGGGTGCCGACCTCGATCATCTCGCCCGCTGGGGTCTCCGCCGGGGTGGGTTTCGCCGTGCCCTCGCGCATCGTGGCGAAGGTGGTGCCGTCCCTCATCGAGACGGGCCAGTATCAGCATCCGTACATCGGCATCACGGGGACTACGCTCAACCCGGCCCTGGCCGAGGCCATGGGGCTGCCCGAGCGACAGAGGGGCGCCTTGGTGATAGCCGTGACTCCCGGTGGGCCCGCGGACGAGGCGGGGCTCCGGGGCGGCGAGGAAGAAGTGCAAGTCATGGGCACGAATGTCCCCGTGGGCGGCGACGTCATCGTGGCGGTGGGCGGGGAGCAGATTCGGGGGGTGGACGACCTGATCACCTACCTGTCCCGTCACACCGAGGTAGGTCAGACGGTGCCGGTGACTGTGCTGCGAGAGGGCGAGCCGATGACCGTGGAGGTCACCCTACAGGCCAGGCCCAGAGAGCAGGAGGCACAGGTGAGCCCCGGGCCCACCGTCCCCGCCGGCCCGAGGCTGGGAGTGGTGGGGGTCGAGCTTACTCCCGCCATTGCGGAGGCCATGGGCCTGCCCGAGGACCAGGAGGGCGTGCTGGTGCAGTCGGTGCAGCCAGGTAGTCCCGCCGATGAGGCCGGCATCCGGGGTGGCTCTGAGCCGGCCACTGTGGATGGCCAAAGGCTGCTGCTGGGAGGGGACGTGATCGTCGCGGTGGACGGGGAGCCGGTGGCCCAGCCGGCAGACGTCCGCGCTCTCCTGGCGGAGCGCCAACCAGGGGACGAGGTCACCGTCACCTTGCTGCGCGACGGCGAGGAGATGGAAGTCCAGGTCACGTTGGCGGAGGTAGCTCGGTAGAAGGGTCGAGCCCTCACCCCCAAAGAGTTTGCGCCCACCCCCGAGGAGTTCGCGCGCCCACGCGCGCGGCGGCCCCGCCACCACAGCCCCATCCCGGTGCTGGGGTGCGTGGGGCACGCTCGCAGACTCCTCCCGCCTGATCCCGAGCCGTTGCCGCTCCTTTCCCCGGCCGGCGCCGATGCGCTATTCTGAGAGCACAGGGGACGCATTCCCTCGCGGGGCACGCGCCACCTGGCCGAGCCGACGTTACCGGGGGTTGCGCCGCCACCGAAGGCACGCTGTACGGGGATGCGATGCCCGCGGCGGTGCTGGGGGAGCATGGCGATGGGGACACTGAGCAGAGAGGAGATACGTGAGGCGCTCAGCTGCCTCAACGACAACGTCGGCCTGGCGAAGGCATCTCTGGCGCAGCACTTCTCGGACATCAACACCGCCATCAGCATAGATGAGCGGGCCAACTACATACGGGCTCGGCTGCTCGAGGCGATCGAGGTGCTCCGGCCGGCCCGACGGGCGGCCTTCGGCTCGCTCGAGTCACGGCATTACGACGTGCTGTCCCTGCGCTATGTCGAGGGGATGGCGGTGGCCGAGATGAGCCGAGAGCTCTCGCTCGGGCGGCGCCAGATACATCGGGACCTGCAGGAGGCGGAAGGGAAGCTGGCGGAGGTCCTGGCTACCCTGCCCGGAGTCGCGACCGGGTACGGCCAGGCACCAGTGGCTGAGGGGAACTCGCTCAGGGACGAGTTGGAGCTCCTTCCCTACGAGGCCGGGCCGGTCGAGCTGGGCGAGGTGCTGAGGACGGCAGCTGAACTCTTGCGCCCCCTGGCCGACCGGTACGGGACTGGCATCATCTGGGATGCGCCGGAGGGGGCCTCGGTCTGGGTCATGGCCGACCACGCCGTGCTGAAGCAGGTCCTGGTGCAGCTTCTCAGTGCCGCCGTCCAGTCCTCCACGGCGGCAGACGTCCGCATCGGCGTCGAGCAGGGCGAGGGTGCGGTCACCGCCCACGTACGCTTGTGTTCCGATCCTCGCCGGCTCCGACTGGAACAGCTGAGCGAGGTTCGGCGGATCGCCTCTTCCAAGGGAATCGGATGCCAGGTGCGTGCGGTTGCCGACGATCAGTGGGAGATCATTCTGGATCTGCCCCGGAGCAGGCCGTTCTCGGTGCTGGTGATCGAGGACAACCCCAGCGCTGTCGAGCTGTACCGTCGCTACCTGGCCCCCGGGACGTGGGAGGTGGAAGGGGTGTCGGACCCTCGCCTGGCCTATGAGGCGGCCACGAGGGTTCGCCCCGACGTGATCGTGCTGGACATCATGATGCCCAAGATGGACGGGTGGAGCGTTCTATCGCTGCTATCGAACCACCCCAACACGGCGAACATCCCGGTGGTGATCTGCTCGGTGGTGTACGATCCTGAGCTGGGGGAGGCGCTGGGAGCCCGAGCCTACCTCAAGAAGCCCCTGTCCGAACAGGAGCTACTGGCTGCCCTGCAGCGAAGTCTTGGTGGCCCTCTGGCAAGGTAGCGCCGGAGGCTACGGCCAACGAGATCAGGCTCACCAGCTCGCCCGGACGGAAGGAGCTGCGCCTGGTGAGGCGGAAGTACGCTCCTCTCTGAGCCATCTCATCCTCACCGGGAGTAGCGGCAGTCACCGCGACAACGGGGATCCCCCGCAGCGTCGGCTCTTGACGTATGGCCGCCAGGACGTCGAAGCCGTTCATGTCCGGCATGAGCAAGTCGAGCAGGATGGCGTCCGGCCGGTAGCGACGCGCCTTTCGCAGGGCCTCCGCCCCGCCGTAGGCAGTCAGCACTCCGTAGCCGTCCTCAGAGGACGACTGCAGCATGCGGCGAATGAGTTGCACGAAGCTGCGATCATCGTCGGCTATCAGCACGGTGGCGCGGGACGGTTCCGGCACTATCGCCTTCAGGGCCTCAAGCAGCTTCTCCTGGGTCACCGGCTTGGTCAGCACGGCGGAGAATTCCTTCGCCCCGGAGAGCCACTGACTGCTAGGAAGGGAGCACTCGATCACGGGCGCCGCCTCGGGCAGGAGAGCAGCCAGCGGGTGCTGCGCCGGGGCTGGGGAGCTGACCGGCGTGTTTATGACCACCGCGGCCGGGGCCTCCCCGACCAGCATCTCGTCCGGGGATCTGTCCGCGGGGACGGGGGCGAAGTCGCAGCTCTCCAAGCGTCGCCGCAGGTAGCCTGCCGCCGTGCCGTCGTCGTTGAGGACCAGCACCAGGGGCTTGCTGCGGGCCTTGGGGGTGGGCAGGGGCCTGCCCGGCCGGCTCAGGCTCACCGGCTTGTCGGCCAGGGGAAGGGAGAAGGAGAAGGTACTACCCACCCCGACGGTGCTCTCCACCCAGATGCTCCCCCCGTGAAGCTGCACGAAGCGGCGCGCTATGGCCAGGCCCAGCCCTTTGCCTGAGTCGGGCCCGTGCTTGGGCCGGCCGACCTGGTAGAACTCGTCGAATATGCTGGCCAGCTCCTCTTGGGGGATGCCGTGGCCGCTGTCGCTGACCGAAACCACCACTTCCCCTTCTCGCGTTGTGGCTTCGATATGAATCGAGCCCTTTTCGGTGTGCCGAACGGCGTTGGTGAGCAGGTTGAAGAGCACCTGGCGTATGCGCACCGGGTCTATCGCCAAGGGTGGGATATCCGCGTCGCAGGACACCCGGATGGATAGGCCCTTCTCCTGGGCCAGGGCTTCGGCGATGGCCACCGCTTCCTGGATCACGTGTGCCAGGTCGCTCGGCTCCCGTCTGATGGGCATGGCGAGAGCGTCCACGCGGGCCAGGTCAACGATGTCGTCCACGAGATCGGAGAGGTAACCGGCATTGCGCCGCAGCTCGGAGAGGTCGCGGAGGAGGGCATCTGGCCAGCGGTCCATGCCGTAGAGCTGGGGCTTGGTGTAGATGAGGTGGCTGAAGCCGAGGATGATGTTCAGGGGGGTGCGCAGCTCGTGGCTGAGGTTGGTGGCGAAACGGCTCCTGAGGTCGCGGAGGGCGTCGGCCTCTCGCCGGGCCAGGAGCAGTTCCCGGTTGGTCTTTTCCAGCAACTGGTAGGAGTCGTCCAGGGCCTTGATGGTGCGGTTGAGCTTGCCCCGCTGGTCGCGCAGTTGCTCGGCGAGGGCAGTGGCTTCCAGGCTGCGCTGCGAGTGCCAAAGGAGCAGTTGGTGCAGGGGCTGCAGGGTGAGCCACGACAAGACGCCAGTGGCGATGACGAAGAGCGAAGACAGAGCCACCGGGTCTGGCAGGCGCAGCTCGATGAGCAGGACGCTGAGCACGGCCAAGACAGCAGCTACCACCGGCCGGTACAGCGCCCCGGCGACGAGCACGGGCAGGGCAAGCAGCCAGCTTGCCTCCCAATGACTAGCCTGCACGGCGACAGCGCCTAGGAAGCAGGCACCCACCAGCCCCAGTTTCCCTGCCTGCAGGCTTCGTCGTCCGACCCGCCACAGGGCCAGGAGGACCAGGGCTGCGGCAAGGAAGAAGACGAGGAGGGAGAGGTCCTGCGAGGTCACCAGAGCCATGTGCCACAGGATGGCGTACTGGATGGCGACCAAGGCCATGAGGAGCCGGTTGAAGATCGCCCGGTCCACGTCCTGCTTGTTGAGCCGAAACGCCTGAGCCGGCTCCAGAGAAGCGCGAGCGTCCATGGCCTCACCTCCCCCTCGCAAGCACCGTTGGGTCCCGCGGCCAGCATAGCGGGCCGGGGCTGGTGCTCGCAAGAGCCACTCTCCGATCGGCGCCTGGTGTGGCCCGACGGCGTCGTACGGCAGGAAGGCGAAAGCTGGGCCTTGCCTCCAAGGTTCGGCCGATGGCAGCGCCCCTCGATCGCTCGGGGGACACACTTGCGACACACCCATGTCGCATGGAAGTCGCTCCAGAGCGCCGAATGCCGGTCGAAAGCGCAGGACGCGGGCCGGTATAATGGTAGCAGCGGTACCTCATCGGTCGGTTACTCTCGTCGTGCTGCTGTAGCGCTTTCCAGGGAGGCAGAGATGGTGACGCGTGTTCTGACCCGACGACGGTTCCTCGCATTCTCCACTTCTGGCATTGCCGCCGCACTACTCACAGCCTGTGCAGCGACCCCGGCTCCTGCGCCGGCCGAGGCCACCGGCGTCGCTGCAGGGGAGACGGTGGCACCGGCGCCCCCGGCCGGCGAAGTGGTAGAGCTTCGCTTCGAGGACGAGGCAGAGGTAGGGCCGGAGGGATTCAAGGTCTTCACCGACGTGCTCATTCCCCAGTTCGAGGAGGCGAACCCGGGCATCAAGGTGACTTTCGAGCCGGCCATCGGCGACTGGTCGCAGAAGATCACGGCGCAGATGGCGGCGGGGGACGCTCCGGACGTCATGGTGGCCTACGGCAATGCCGCCCGGGAGTGGATGGAAGCGGAGCAGTTGCTTCCGCTGGAGGAGGAGTTCACCAGCGACGAACTGAGCGACTTCTACGAGGGGCAGCTGGTAGCCTTCAACGTCAACAACCACCTCTACGAGATCCCCAAGTACGTGTCCACGGTAGCCCTCTCCTACAATAAGGACCTGATGGATGAGGCCGGCCTGGACTATCCCACGGATGACTGGACCTGGGATGACTTCCTCATGGCTGCGGACAAGCTCACGGTCCGGGACGACAGCGGCAAAGCCTCCCAGTGGGGCTACCGGGTGGCGCAGAACTATATCGCTCACTGGGTGTGGCAGAACGGCGGTGAGTGGATGGACAAGGACGCCATGGGCACTAAGATCCTCATTGACCAGCCCAAGGCGGTGGAGGCGCTCAAGTTCAACTGGGACATACTTTACACCTACAAGTACTCGCCGTCGGCCCAGGAAGCCGAAGGCGTCGGTAGCTGGGACTTCTTCCAGACTGGGAAGCTCGGTTTGCACGAGGCTCACAGCTGGCAGGTCACTGACTTCATCGCTCGCAACAACTTCGCCTACGACTACTCCCTCCTGCCCCACAAGGAGCTGAGCGTGGGCCACATCTTTGCCGACGGCTACGGCGTCTACGCGGGCACGAAGCACAAGGCGGAGTCCATCAAGCTACTGCGGTTCATGACCAGTCCCGAGGCGGAGCGGGAGATGTGTACTTCAGTGCTGGGGCTGCAGCCATCGCGCAAGAGCGTGGCCCCGGTGTGGGACACGGAGTCGCAGGGAGCGAAAGCGGGCCTGAATGTGAAAGCCTTCAGCGACATGGCCGCCATCGCCCGGCTGGATCCCTACTTCAAGAACCACGCTAAGGTAAGGGAGATCTTCGTCCCCATCTGGGACTCCATCTGGGTCACCGGTACCATGGGCCTGGAGGAAGGGCTCACGGAGCTGTGCACCAAGATCAATGAGTACCTCGCTACGGTGACCTAGACGCGGGCGAACAGGCCGTCGGTGGGCTGCGTCCCCGCAAGGCGGCGCGGCCCACCGACCCCGCCGCAGGCGGCGACGCTGCTCGGTTGGTCCGATCGAGGCTGGCCGGAGGGAGCTATATGGGTGTAACCGAGCCGGTGCGCGCGGGGATTCCCCGGCGTGCAGGGCAAGAGGCGCGGCGCGGGGGGTTCGCCGGCCGCAGGCTGACTCTGCTGCAGCAGGAGGAGCTGGTCTCCTGGCTCTTCGTCTTGCCCTGGATCTTTGGCTTCGTCGCCTTCATCGCCGGGCCGATGCTTTACTCGCTCTATCTCAGCCTCACCGAAGCTAGCATGCTGAGGCCCCCGGTCTACGTGGGGCTGCTCAACTACCGCAACCTCTTCTCCTTCGATGAGGTGACCTCTCTTTTCTGGAAGACGCTCTACAACACCTCTTATTACGTGTTCATTAGCGTCCCCCTGGGCATCGTCGTCGGCTTCGCTATCGCCCTCATGCTGAACCAGGACGTCGTCGGACGAGGCGTCTGGCGCACCATCTACTACTTGCCCTCTATCATCCCCGGCGTGGCGGTGTCGCTCTTGTGGATCCTCATCTTCAACAAGGAGTTCGGGGTCCTCAACAACGTGCTCGCCGTCGTCGGCATCGAGGGGCCCGCGTGGCTATACGAGGAGAGGTGGGCCAAGCCGGCGCTGATCATCATGAGCCTGTGGGGGGCAGGTGGGCCCATGCTGATCTTCTTGGCCGGACTCCAAGGCATCCCCACCGAGCTGTTCGACGCGGCCAAGGTAGACGGAGCCGGGCTGTGGCCCCGGTTTCGGCACATCACCATACCGATGGTGAGCCCCACCATCTTCTTTGTCCTCATCACCGGTATCATTGGGTCCTTTCAGGTCTTCACCAACACCTACGTAATGACGCAGGGCGGGCCGAACAACTCGACCATGATGTACGTGCTTTACCTGTTCAACCTGGCCTTCCAGCAGTTTCGCATGGGCTACGCCAGCGCTTTGGCCTGGATCTACTTCATCATCATCATGTTCTTCACTGTGCTGATCTTCCGATCGTCCGCAGCCTGGGTTTACTACGAAGCTGGTATTGCGGGAGGCGAGTGATGGCCTCAGTCTCGGTTGCCGCCTCCAGGCGAACGTCCTGGAAGGCGACGACGCTGGTGGGCAAGGCGGTGCTCTACCTGATCATCATCACCGGCGCCGTGGTCATCATGTTTCCCTTCTACTGGATGGTGACCACCTCGCTGAAGCCGCCCGATGAGGTGGTGACCTATCCCATCAAGTGGGCACCGAGCCGTCTGGTATGGGCCAACTATCCGAGGGCCATCACTTCCCTGCCCGTGTCGGTGCTGGTCTTCCTCAAGAACTCCATTGTGCTCAGCACCCTGGTCATGGTGGGCACAGTGATAAGCAGCGCCGTGGTGGCCTATCCCTTCGCTCGGCTGCGGTTCCGTGGCCGCCGGCCGCTGTTCTTCCTCATCCTGGCTACCATGATGATACCGGGCCAGGTGACCATGATTCCCCTGTTCATCATATTCTCCAAGCTGCGCTGGGTGAACACCTTCCTGCCCCTGATAGTGCCCGCCTACTTCGGCGAGGCCTACTACATCTTCCTGCTGCGCCAGTTCTTTGCCACCATCCCCAGGGAAATGGACGATGCGGCCAAGATAGACGGCTGTGGCCCCTTCGGGCTCTTCTTCCGTATCATCGCCCCCCTGGCCCGGCCGGCCCTGGGAGTGACGGCCATTTTCTCCTTCAGCGGCATGTGGAACGCCTTCATGGGACCTCTAATCTACCTCAACAAGATGGAGAAGTTCCCCCTGGCCCTGGGGCTGCGGGCTTTCCAGGCGGGGCCCGGCTCGCGAGCCATACGGTGGGAGTCCATGATGGCCGTGTCGGTGCTCATGACGGTACCAGTGCTCGTCCTGTTCTTCATTGCCCAACGCTCGTACATCCAGGGCATCGTGATAACGGGGGTGAAGGGATAGCTGACGCGTGACGAGTGACGCGTGACCAGAGAACATGAGTGGGGTCCGGTTCACGCATCTGGCAGCGAGCAGCCCTCGCCCATCCCTTGTCACGTGTCACTCGTCACTGGTCATCTGCGCGGAGGCAGGCATGCAAACCAAGATCGTCATCATCGGCGCCGGCAGCGCCTCCTTCGGGCCTGCCATCCTGAGCGACATACTGCAGTGCCGCTCGCTCTCGGGCAGCACCGTCGCCCTGTGCGACCTCAACGCCCAGGGGCTGGAGCTGATCGCCAAGCTGGCGGAGCGGGCCAACCGCGAATGGGACGCCGGCATGACCATCCAGGCCGCCACCGATCGCAGAGAGGTGCTCCCCGACGCCCAATTCGTGATCACCTCCATCGCGGTGAACCGGGAGAAGCTCTGGCGCCAGGACTGGGAGATCCCCGCTCGATGCGGCGTTCGCCAGCCCCTGGGGGAGAACGGCGGCCCAGGAGCCGCCTTCCACACGGCCCGCAATGCTCCCATGATCCTGGACATCTGCCGCGACATGGAGAAGCTCTGCCCCGATGCCTGGCTCCTGAACTTCACCAACCCGGTGCCCCGCATGACCCTGGTGGCTAGCCGCTACTCCAAGATCAAGGCCGCTGGCCTATGCCACCAGATCGGCATGGGCTACGCCATCGTCGCCTTCGCCTTGGCGGAGGACCTGGGCCTGGAGCGCCCGGTGGGCGGCGAATGGGGGCTGTACGGCCTAGGCCGTCAGGCACACGATCTGCTAGACATCAAGGCGGCCGGCATCAACCACTTCACCTTCATGCTCGACATCCGCGACAAGCGGACGGGCGAGGACCTCTATCCCCTGTTCGCCCGTCGCCTGGCCGAACTGCCGGCTGACTTCCAGCCCCTCACCCGCCGCATCTACGACGCTTTCGGCGTCTGTCCCGCCACTGGAGACGGGCACCTGGCCGAGTACACTCACTGGACCCACGATCCGCAGACTAAGCCCTGGGAGAAGTACGGCCTCCACCTCTATGACTGGGACAAGGCCGAGCAGGGCCGGGACCGGATGTGGCAACAGATCGAAGCCATGGCCGCGGGAGGGGAACTGTGGGGCCGCATCAGGTCCGGCTCCGGGGAGCGGGCCATCCCCATCATTGACGCCATGCTGCACAACCGCAATACCTACGAAGTGGCGGTGGACATCCCCAACGAGGGCTACATCGCCAATCTGCCCGACGGTGCCATAGTCGAAGTGCCGGCGGTGGCCAGCCGCTTCGGCATCCGGGGCGTGGGAGTGGGATCGCTGCCCGAGCCCATCGCTTCCCTGTGTCGTACCCAGTTGACCGTGGCTTCTCTGGCGGTGGACGCAGGGGTGCTGGGCAGCAGGGAGCTGCTGCTGCAGGCGCTGCTGCTGGATCCCATGGTCAACGACATGGACCAGGCCAAGGCGATGATGGAGGAGATGCTGGAGGTACAGGCGGAGTACCTGCCCCAGTTCCGGCAGTAGCCCGATTCCACGCCGGGCCTTCGCTCCGCCGTCCCTGCCGCGCTTGGCCTGCGCCGCCCGTCGGCAGGAGCCGTGAGAGCTTACGGTCGAGGGGCGCCGGCCAAGAGCCTGCTCTGAGGAGAGCGAACGGCCCGCCCTGGTCTCCCCCCCGGTCCGGGGACCAGTAACCCCCCGAGGAGTTCGTGCGCCGAGGTGCGAGAAGGCCCCAGCAGCAGACGTTCTCGGTCGGAGTGCCGCCGCGTCTGGGAGCGCGACCTCCTCGAGGCGGGGCTCAGCCTGCCAGAACGCCATCGCTTGTCTCTGTCAGCTGGCCGAAAGGCCGGCTTCGCCGCATCCAGCTCTGGGGTTCAGCCCGGAGCCATCACTCGTCTTCTCATCCTGGCCGGTTCCCCCGGTAGGGCGATTGCATCTAAGTGGTTAGTGTAGGCAAGGAACCTGCAGGAGGTGGGGAGCAGCGATGTAGGGAGAGGGGGCTGTCATGGCTGGAGCGAGTCTGGTGGAGCACTTCTCGGAGCTGACCGATCCTCGGGTGGAGCGCACCCGCTGGCACAAGCTAGTGGATATCGTGGCCATCACCCTTTGTGCCACCATCTGCGGGGCCGACAACTGGGTGGATATCGCCCTTTTTGGGGAGTGCAAGAAGGAATGGTTTGCCACCTGGCTGGAGCTACCCAACGGCATCCCCTCCCACGACACCTTTGGGCGAGTGTTTGCTGCTTTGGACCCAGTGGAGTTTGGCCGCTGCTTCATGAGTTGGGTACAGGCGGTACAGGAGGCTACAGAGGGTCAGGTGGTGGCCATTGATGGCAAGAGCCTGCGAGGCTCAAGGGACGGTGTGCTGGGCAAGAGCGCCATTTGTATGGTCAGTGCCTGGGCGGCAGGAAACCGCCTGGTGTTGGGGCAGGTGAAGGTAGAGGACAAGTGCAATGAGATAGCAGCCATCCCTGAGCTGCTGCGGGTGCTGGACCTGTCGGGCTGCATCATTACTATAGATGCCATAGGGACCCAAAGGGCCATAGTGGACCAGATCGTGGAGGGCGGGGCTCACTACCTCCTGCCCGTCAAGGACAACCAGCCGGGGCTGCGAGAAGAGATCGAGGATGTGTTCCAGACAGCGATGGAGTTTGACTTCAAGGACGTGCCCCATAGCCATGCCAGGAGCGTGGATAAGGGCCATGGCCGCCTGGAGACACGGGAGTGCTGGGCCATCCAGGACAAAGAGTGCCTGGCCTGCCTGGGCCAACACGCAGGGTGGGCGGGGCTAAAGAGCCTGGCCATGGTGAGGCGGCAAAGGCGTACCTGGGGCCAAGAGGGTAAGGTGCAGGAGGAGACCCTCTACTACATCACCAGCCTGGAGGCCGATGCCGAAAAGATCCTCAAGGTCAGCCGCACCCACTGGAGCATCGAGAACGGCCTGCACTGGGTGCTGGATGTGGCCTTCGACGAGGACCGCTGCCGAGCCCGAGCCGGGAACGGGGCCCAGAACCTGGCCCTTATGCGCCACCTGGCCCTGAGCCTGCTCAAGCAAGACACCACCATCAAGGCCGGTATCAAGGCCAAGCGCAAGGCCGCTGGCTGGAATGAGGACTACTTACTTAGCCTCATAAACCAATAAGATGCAATCGCCCTCGCGGGACAGCCGTCATCAATCCCAGTGGCTCTGGCATGTGCGACGACATCGCCAGCAACATCCCGCCCTATCTCTGGCGCGACCTGGTGCTGCCCGCCTGGGACCGCTTCTACCGGGGGATGACCACCGGCAGGCGCAGCGCACATGTGGAGGACCTGCGACCCGCTCAGCTGCCTTACCTGGAGGCCATCGGCCTGAGCTACTACGATCCCTCCATCTCGCACCGACTGAACCCTCGCATCATCCGAGATTCGTGCCGGGTGCCGTTCGGTTGGCGGCTGGGAAGCTTCCACTACTTGAACCTCACCGCCGACGACGTGCGCGACTTCGTCTTCCAGGCGGTGGCGGATGGGGCGTGTGCTGTGTTCACCTACGTCGAGAGCCTGCTGGTGCACGAGCCGCAGCGGAGCAAGGTGTTCGCCTTCATCGAGGCCGCTCAGGAAGTGGAGCGGGCTCTGGCCCAGGGAGCAACCCAAGCCGACCTGGCGGGGCATGTGAGCGAGGCGGGCAGGACCAAGTTCTGGGACCACTGGCTCGAGTAGGGGCTGTGACCAAGCAGTTCCGGTTGTGGGCCAGCGGGTGCGCCCACGTGGGCACCGACTTGCGGCACGGAAGGGAAAGCCTGGCGGAGGCGATCCGGCAGTCTGAGTTCGGCGGCTCCGAGGGCAGTCCTCCCTTCGAGTGGGACATCGCTCTTCACCTGGGGGATCTCTCCGGCAGCCAGACGCCGCCGCAGGATGACGAAGGCCGGGAGGTGGTGCGGCAGTTCGCCGCCGCTCGCAAGCACCGCCGGGAGCACTTCTATAACCTGCTGGGCAACCATGACGCCAGCGGGCCGGGGGAGCCCTGCCAGTGGTGGTTCCGCAAGTGGGTGGATCCGATCGGTGAGAGCACCAGGTTCTCCGGAGTGGATCCCTCGCGCCGGCCGTACCCGGTTCAGGGCACCTGGGAGCGGTATTCGTTTCGGGTGGGGAACTTGCTCTTCCTTATGATGGGGGATCGCAACGACGGCGGGCCTCCCGTGGGCCGGGGGGAGAAGGGGGGCTACCCGGCCGGGGCTGTCACGGGAGAGACGTTCCGGTGGTGGTGCGAAGCGGTGGAGGCCAACCGCGACTGCGTCATCATCTCGGCTCATCACCACATGCTGAAAGAGACTACGGTGGCGTCAGGGCCCTGGGAGGGCTTCGAGCGGGACGAGAATGGCCGGTGGCGTTCGCACTACCACGGGTACTTCGCCGACGGCGGTCCTGAAGGAGCCTCATATCTGTACTTCGTGGATGGGAGACCCGATGCCCAGGCTTTCGAGGGCTACCTGGCCCGGCATCCAGGCGCCATAGACATGTGGCTGGGCGGGCATACCCACACCCATCCAGACGACCGCAAGGGTGGGCGCTCGCACGCGGAGCGCAAGTGGGACGTGACCTTCATTAACGTGGCTTCGCTCTCCCGGCACCACGCCTGGAAGACGACAGTGCCCATGAGCAGGCTGCTGACCTTCACCGAAGGGAGCGATGAGGTTCGGGTGCAGTGCTATCTGCATACATCGGACTACGCGCCCCAGGGATGGTACGCACCAGCCGAGCGCGTAGTGCGGCTGGGCAAGCCGTTCCGCTGGAGGTAGGCAGGTGCGGGACCCGGGCTAAGGCCCTGTGTCAAGCCGGGCGCAGGAGGCGCAGCGCATTCAGGCCGGTGATCTTGTCGGGGGCCGTCTGGCTAATCTGACCCTCGGCCAGGAGCTGCTTCAGGTAGGCCAGATGGGGCATGTGCAGGTCTCGCCGGCCAAAAGTGTGGTCGGTGCCGAAGAGGAGCTTGTCCTGGACAAGTTCAGGAAGCGCGGGCTGGGGGCGGCACAACCGGCTGGTGCCCGCTGCTTTCGGAGCGTGCTGGCCCCTGCTATCATTGTGATAGCAGCCCGCTGGTGCGGCGGGCGCTCAAGAAGAGGGACAAGCATGACCGACTTGCTGGTAAGGGGCCTGGACAGCGACATTGTTGAGCGTCTCAAGGAGCGCGCCCGGCGCCACGGGCGCTCTCTCCAGAGCGAGGTCAAGGCAATCCTTGAGGCGGCCGCCAGCTACACCATGAGCGAGGCGCGTGCGGTATCCGACGAATGGCAGCGTCGGCTGGCGGGCGCCACGTACAGCGACAGCGCCGAGGCCATACGCGCCGATCGGGAGCGATGAGCGACATCGTCGTTGACGCCAGCGTGGCCGTGAAGTGGTTCGTGCCGGAGGTGCACTCCGACGCAGCGCGCCGCCTGCTCCAGGATGGTACTGATTTGCTTGCCCCTGACTTGATCTGGGCAGAGGTGGGCAACGTTCTGTGGCGCAAGTGGCGGTCAGGTGAACTGGCGGCAGAAGATGCCTGTGGCATTCTGGTCAGCTTCCGCCGCATGCCGCTACGGATGCACGCTGGCGAGTCGCTGTACGATGTAGCATGGCCGGTGGCCTACGCTCTGGGGATGACATTCTACGACAGCCTGTACCTGGCGCTGGCGCTGAAAGCTGGCTGCACTCTCGTGACTGCTGACCTGCGGCTGTGCAGCGCCGTGCGCGGCAGCCAGTGGAGCAATCACTGTCTGTGGGTGGAGGACGTATGCCAGATGGGCGACTTGTGATGGCGTCTCCTCTGGAGGAAGGCAGGCTGGCCCATCGCGCCCATGGCCCGCGTCAGGACTTAGCCTCGCGGTGGCGCCAGTCGTGGGCCCACGATCCACCTGATCGCCAACGGGCGCTCCCCGGACATGGCGGGCGGAGGCACACTCGCCGGGCCGCTAGGGGCGCCGAGGTCATGGTCTCCTCTATCCAGGATCAAGCTGGCAGTGAGCCCTGTCAGGGAGCTTTCCTCAGGCCGGTCGCAGGATGCGTAGCGCATTCAGGCCGGTGATCTTGTCGTAGGCCGTCTGGCTGAGCTGGCCCTCGGCCAGGAGCCGTTTCAGGTAGGCCAGATGGGGCATATGCAGGTCCCGCCGGCCGAAGGTGTGGTCAGTGCCGAAGAGGAGCTTGTTTTGGAAATGGTTCAGGAAGCGGACGCCGAACTCGGGAGTCCGGGTCAGGGCGTTGTAGCCGCTGTTGGCCGAGATGTCCGCATAGAGGTTAGGGTAGGCGCGCAGTAGGCGGCAGAGCGCCCCCTCGGCCTCGATGGGCTCCTTGGGGTATCCCATCTTGCTCTCTGGTGTAACCCCAGCGGCTATCTCGGCCCAGAAGCCCTGGCCGTGGCCGACGACGATGGTGTCCGGCGCCGATTGGAGCAGGCTCTCCAGCCGGGGCATGCCCGGGTCGTCCTGCAGGCCATAGGTGCCGGGCTGGAAACCCACGTTGTGGATGAGGACCGGCAGCTGCAGTTCGCCGATTTGGCGGAAGAGGTTCACGGTGCGCGGGTCGTCGGCCGGAATGTTGGCGGTGATCTCGCCTATCCCGCGAGCGCCGTGCTCGAGGAACCATTCCAGCAGCGGACGGAAGTCGGCGGTGGGCTTGTTGCCCAACCAGCGCGGGTCGAGGTTGCCGAAAGGGATTAGGCGGTCCCGGTGCCGGGCGGCGCCCAGGAACTGGTCCCGGATGGACATGTTCTCGCAGTAGACCAGGGAAGGGAACGTGACCGCCTCGGGCGACACCCCGCTGGGCAGCATGACCGCCTGGTCTATCCCCTCAGCGTCGAGCCGGGCCAGTATCTCATCCCAGGTGATGGGCTGGCCCTGGCCTATAGTGTACACCCCGTAGAGCTGGCCAATGTGAGTGTGGAAGTCTATCGTCATGGGATCCTCCCGCTGGCCGCCTGCCATGCCCTTCTAACGCAGCCGGTGACGCCGGTCAAGCATCTTCCTGTCTGCGACAGGAACCAGCCCCGCTGAGTGATCTATCCCCTATGCCCACGTCTGGCTCCCTGTCACCGCCGGCGGGCCCGATCGGTCGGTTCTGCCCACAGGCGAGCGCCGCTTGACGTTGCTCGGGGATCGGTGTTCTACTGGGCGCGATCGTAGCGACTGCAGAGGGTCTGGTGAGCCGGAGTGGCCCTCAGCCCTCGTTTCCATCGCAGAGCAGCACCAATGATCTGGGAGGAGCGGGCCATGGTGATCGACTTCCACCTGCATGTAGGTGACTTCCGTATGACCGGGCGCGAGGACCGGGTGCCCATGACTTGGGAGAACCAGTTGGCTCGGCTGGATGAGGAGGGCATAGATAAAGCAGTATTCCTGCCCGTGTACAACGCCTCCCCGGAGGGCTGCCCCTTCCCCATGATCTACCAGGAGCGCTGTTCGGTGCGGGATCAGGTGGTGGACGCCGGTCGGTACCCCGATCGGATCATCCCCTTCGGCAACATGGACCCTCGCTGGGGGCCCAACCGTCCCGACACCGACTTCGGGCCCATTCTGGACTGGTTCCAGGAGCATGGGTGTAGGGGAGTGGGGGAGATCACGGCCAACGTTCCCTTTGACGATCCCCGCAACGTCAACATGTTTCGGCAGCTAGGGGAGCGGGGGATGCTGGTGACCATTGAGAGCGCCGTGTTTGGGCCGGGTCACTATGGCTATCAAGACGATCCGGGGCTGCCGCGGTTGGAGCGGTTGCTGCAGCAGGCTCCGGACACCGTGGTCATTGGGCATGGGCCGGGGTTTTGGGCCAACATCGCGGTGGTGAGCACGGTAGAGGAGATGAGCGGGTATCCTCAGGGGCCGGTGGCGCGGGAAGGGGCGGTGGCGCGGTTGTTGCGGGAGTACCCGAACCTGTACGCCGACACTTCGGCACAGAGTGGTTGGAACGCTCTGACGCGGGACCCTGAGCATGGGATTCGGTTCCTGGAGGAGTTCCAGGACAAGATCCTGTTCGGCACCGACGTATGCTTTGCCGATGAGCAGGGGAGGATGCCGCAGCTGGGCTGGCTCAAGGAGCTGAGGGGCGAGGGTCGTCTTAGCGAGACGGCTTTCGAGAAGATCGTCTCAGGTAACGGGCTGAGGCTTCTGGGCATGGGCTGAGAGGGGAACCGCACCGACCCCTCCAGTTCTCACTTGACGGTAGCCTTGTTCTCTGCTACACGAGGCACAACGATGGTGTTCTTTCGTGCTCGTGTGACTTCCAAGGAGGGCAGTGTCATGACCCCGAACCGACTGGACCGAAGGCAGTTCCTGCAGGTGGCCGGCATAGCCGCCGGGGCGGCGACGCTCGCCGCTTGCGGCACCAGCCCTGCGCCGACGGAGGCCCCCGAACCCACCGCGGTTCCTCCTGAGGCAACTCAGGCGCCAGAGCCTACGGCAGCCCCCGAGGCGACGGCAACTCCTGCGGCCACCGAAGCGCCCGTCTCTCGCTACCAGGAAGCTCCCAGCCTCGCGGCGAAGGTGGCCGCGGGCGAGCTACCCCCGGTGGAGGAGCGGCTGCCGGCGGAGCCCGATGTAGTGGTGCCCTTCCAAGAGGTGGGCCAGTATTGCGATGACTTCCATCGAACCTTCACTGGCCCGACGGACGCTTACGCCTACACCATGATGCTGCTGGAGAGCTTGACCCGTTGGGACAACCGCACCGGGGCCATCGAGATCGTGCCCAACCTGGCGACTAGCTGGGACGTCAGCCCTGATGGGAGGGAGTACACTTTCCACCTCCGCCGGGGCGTGCGCTGGTCCGACGGCGAGCCCTTCACCGCCGATGACATCGTCTTCTGGTATCAGGACATCATGCTCAACGAGGAGCTCACCCCGGCAGTTCCATCCTGGATGATGGTGGGCGGGGAGCCGGGCGTAATCGAAAAGGTGGACGACTACACCGTGACCTTCAGGTTCAGCCAGCCTTACGGGATTCTACTCGAGTTTCTCTGTTTCGTGGGTGACGGCATCATCACCCCTAAGCACTACCTGCAGCAGTTCCATCCCACCTACGCCGACGCCGACGAGCTGGCCGCCAAGGTCAAAGAGGCCAACTTCGAGCAGTGGTATGAGCTGTTCGCCAACCGCAACAACCTGGGCCTGAATCCGGACCGACCGGTAGTCTCACCGTGGAAGGTCACGGTGGCCCCGCCGGCCGACCGCGTCATCTGCGAGCGGAACCCTTACTACTGGCGAGTGGATACCGAGGGCAAGCAGCTGCCCTACTTCGAGCGCATGGTGGTGGACCTTTCCCAGGATGGGCAGGTGGCGCTGATGAAGGCCATCGCCGGAGAGGTGGACCTGCAGTACCGACACATGGGGTTCGCCAACTACAGCCTGCTCCGGGAGAACGAAGAGCGGGGCAACTACACGGTGAAGGAGTGGATCGGCGGTCCTTTCCCCTGCGTGTACATCAACCAGAGCGTCAACGACGAAGCCCAGAGGCAGATCTACCAGACCACGGAGTTCAGGCATGCCCTCTCCTATGCCTTGAACCGGGAGGAGATGAACGATCTCTTCTGGTTCAGCTTGGCGACGCCAGGGAACCCCGTGGCCAGCCCCAGGGATCCCTACTGGGCCGAGGGCTTCGGCACCACTGCCATCGAATACGACCCGGACCGGGCCAACCAGTTGCTGGACGAGATGGGATTGGATCAGAGGGACGGTGACGGGTTCCGGCTGCGGCCAGACGGTCAGCGGCTCACCATGATCCTGGAGTCGTACCCCAGCGAGATGGGCGTGCCGGCCATAGACATCTTCACTCAAGTGGCCATGTACTGGCAGCAAGTGGGGCTGGATGCCCAGGCCAGGGAGGTGGAGCGGTCACTGTGGTCGCAGAGGGCGCTGGGCAATGAGATGGATCTGCCCTCGTACGATATAGCGAAGATCCTGTGGGTCATTGACCCAGGGTGGTTCGTTCCCTACGGCAGCTACTGCTACTGGGCGCCGAACTACGCCCTCTGGCAGCGCTCCGGTGGGACGGCAGGGCTGGAGCCGACGGACGAGGTCAAGGAGATCATCGAGTGGTACGATGCTCTCAAGACCGAGCCCGATCCCGATCGCAGGATCGAGCTGGGGCGTCAGATCCTGCAGCGGCACAATGAGCAGATCTACATCGTGGGCACTTGCTCCATTGACATCCTGCCCACGGTGGTGAAGAACGACCTCGTGAACGTCCTGGACCAGGCGGTGGGCGAGAACCGCCTGCGGCACGAGGCCATCACCTGGCCCTTCCAAGTGTGGCGGCGCCAGTCGTAGTTCCAGCGGCGATTTCACGTTCGAAAGGCGGGGGCCCATCGGGGCCCCCGCCTCTTTCGTGCCACCCGCTCGACTTGGCTCCCGACCCCGGGGGGAGTCAGCTCGGCCAGGACGACCAGGGCCTCGCCAAGACGGTTCTTCAGAGGCGGCGGCAGCGGTCAGGCAGCCAACTCAGTGCCGGCCTTTGACGCGTTGTGCTTGCCGCGTCGGGTGGCGCCCGGTACCCCTACGCGACTTGGTCCAGGCAGCGGCACACGACCCAAGAAAGGAGAGAAGCGATCGCGAGAGCGGAGGCGGCGGCAGCCAAGCTGGCGCCCGGGAGATCCGTGGGGGAGCGCCAGAGGTAGAGCAGGGCCGGTGCCGCTGCGCCCGCAAGGCCCAGCAGGACAGCGAGGCTGGTGGTCCCCGGCACGATGCCCGCCTGCAACCTGAGTGTAGCCCAGAACGACGGCAACAGCCCAGACGGGGAGGCCCGCACCGGGCCAGTGGGTCAACAGCCATATCAGCGCCACCTGCCGCCGACTCACGGGAGTCTGACACAGCAGCTGAGCATCGGCGTCCGAGAGGACGATGGTGCTGCGGCGGGAGGCCCGCCACGCGGCTGAGAGGGCCCAGACGAGGAGCCCGATGAGAGCGAGAGCGGCGGCAGACTCGGCAGGCCCTGCCGGCAGAGGGAGGATGAGAGCGGTGGCGAAGCTGGCCAACAAGGTGAGCAGGGCGAAGGCCCACAAGGAGAAGAATGCCAGCACGTAGATCAGGTACAGGCGGTCGTTGAGGGTGCGCGGGCGCGCCTCCAGGCCGGCCAGCAGCATCCAAAACCGCAGCCTAGCTGCCACCGCGCGGGAGCGGACGAGCCACACTGCCTGCAGATCACTGGGTGACAAGTGACCCCTCCCGCATGGTCCAGGTGGCAGCGGGCAACCGTTGGGGCAGGCCCGGGTCGTGGCTGCTAAGCAGGACGGCTCCGCCGTCGTGGGCGAAGTCATGGAGAATGTGGCACAGGAGCTCCGTGCTCTCTGGATCCAGCCCGGAGGTGGGTTCGTCCATGAGCAGCACCTGCGAGGGGCGGATGAGGGCCAGCGCTAGGGCCAGCTTCTGGCGCATGCCGCGGGAGTAGGCCCGCGGAAAGAGGTCCCTCGCTTCCCACAGGCCAAGCTGCCACAGCAGATCGCGAGCCCGCTCCTCGAAGCCCTGCTCCACCCCGTGGGCCAAACACACAAAGCGGAGGTGCTCCCAGGCGGTCAGTTCATCATAGAAGACAGGCACGTCGGGCACGAAGGCCAGGGCTCGACGGGCCTCCGGCTCGTCCCGATACAGATCATGCCCCTGGACCGAGACGCTGCCAGTGCCGGGGCGCAGCAGACCCGCCAGGCAGAGCAGCAGAGTGGTCTTGCCGGACCCGTTGGGGCCGCGCACCGCGACCATCTGCCCGGGACGAAGCTCCAGATCGGTTGGCTTCAGGGCCAGGTGAGGCCCGTAGGCTCGGCTGATGTTGGTGGCCCGCAGGAGGGCATCGTCGTTGATCGGGGGCACATGCGCCTCGAAGACTCAGGAGGCGAGTATACGTTGGCGGCCGCTTCCCGCAACCACGCACCGAGAAGGCGCACGTGCGGGCCGCCAGGCGTACAAGCCGTGCCGCCATCGTCAGCATTCCGCTATCCAGCCCCTCCCGGGCGTGGTATCATCCAGCGAGATGGCCGTTTCCGTCGATCGCTTGTGGCCTGCTGCCGGCGCGCGAAGGTCCTGCGGTTCACACCATGGTCAGCTGTGCCCAGTTGGCAATTGAAGTGCTGTGCCGGGTTCCGATGATGGTTCCAGCAGCCGTTGGGCAGCCAGCGGGTATGGATATCGGGGAGGCAAGTGCAGCCGTCGCTGGTTCGGTGGTGAGTTGGCTGGAGCGGCGGCGAGCTCACTGCGCCGTGCGGCCACGGTGACCGGTGTACTAGGGCGATGGCCGGGCCTTACGTTATCGGCGTAGACGGCGGGGGGACCAAGACCCGGGCGGTACTGGCCGACGCTCATGGGCGCGCCATCACCTGGGGAGACGGTGGGCCCTCCAACCCCACGCGCGTTCCAGCGGAACAGATGCGGGCCTCGCTCCACCAGGCGATCGCCGGGGCCCTGGGCTCGGCGGGTGTGCCCCTATCGTCGGTTGCCGCCATATGCCTGGGCATGGCCGGCAGCATGGGGAGCGAAGAGGTCATCCGGGCTGCCGTGGCGGACCTGGTGCAGGGGCGGCCGGTGTCGGTTGTCAGCGACGTGGTCGTTGCCTTCTGGGCGGCGATTCGGGGGGATTTCGGCGTGGTGATCATCTCCGGTACGGGCTCCTGCGCCTACGGCGTGGGGCCTGACGGTCGAACGGCGTACAGCGGGGGCTGGGGCTATCTGCTGGGTGACGAGGGCAGCGGCTTCGACATCGGGCGTCGTGGGATCGCGGCCGCGCTGAGAGCCTCTGACGGCCGCGGTCGGCCTACGGTCCTGCTGGAGCGGCTGTTGGAGTACTTCGAGGTCGACACGGCGCGGGAAGTGGTAGCCCCCATCTACCGGCCCGCCAGCGGGACACCTCAGAGCCAGATCGCCGGGTTCGCCCCTGTCGTTGTAGCCGCCGCCGAGGCCGGCGACGAAGTGGCGAGGCGCATCCTCCACAGGGCAGGGCGGGAGCTGGCGCTGATGGGGACGGCTGTGGCCAGCTCCCTTGGCTTGGGCGAGCGCGAGTTCGACCTGGCTCTGAGCGGTAGCGTATTCACGGCAGGTGCGCTTATCACGGAGCCGCTAGCCGGCGTGGTCAGGGCAGGGATGCCCGGCGCGCAAGTCTACGTCTCGGAGAAGCCGCCGGCGCTCGGTGCCGCCCGGCTGGCCTTGCGGGCCCTGGACAAAGGGAGCGACAGTGTCGGCTAAGCGAGACCAGTGGAGGTACGGACCGGTCCCGACCTACTAGCAGTTGCAGGAGATCGTTCCGAACCAGACTCAGGCGGGTCGGTGGCGCACTGTCGGCGCTATGCCAACTGTATGACCCGGCGATGGTGATTACCAAGGACGATATGCACGAAGTGAGGCCGGGACTGAGTTCCCGGCCTCGTGTTGGTGAGCCGCACAGGAGTCGAACCTGTAACCCACTGATTAAGAGTCAGTTGCTCTGCCTGTTGAGCTAGCGGCCCCGGATGGTCGTGGCTGTCTATGTCGTCACGATGATCACTTGAGCGCGTTCCCATTCTACGGCAGCAGTGTGGCACGGTCAAATGGGGAGAACTCAGGATCGGAGGGAAGAGCGCATTGAGACGGCAGTGGCACCGGGTCGACCCGCGCAGGCGGCTTCTACGCAGGCTCTCAGGGCCTGCTCCTCGGCCGGCCACGAGGGCAGGGCGATGTCGTTCACGTCCCCTTTGAGGAGCGAGAGCCGCAGGCGCGGTGGGCAGGTCTAGACACGGCGCGCCCGGGCACGCGCACTCCTCCAAGGCGGGCGTAGCGGCAATGCATTCGGGGCAGGCTCTGCTGCCCGATGGGTGGGCAAGACCATGGCATCCTGGTGAGCCGGGGTCTCGCATTGGCGGTCAGCGTTAGTGGTACCGGCCAGGGACGCCCGGTGGCGGGCCCACCTCTCCCGTGGGCCCGCGAACTCCTCGGGAGTTGCCGCGCTCCGCAGCTGCCTATCGCCCGCCGATGGTGAACAGATGCGTAAGGTAGGTGGCCACGCTGCAAGGCTGCGGTCCGGGCTTTGAGGCCCTTGGCCAAGACGTTGGCTCCACGGAGATACTGGCAGCCCAGTCGAGGGTGGACGGCAGAAGGCGGCGGGCTCTGGACTCTCGGCCTTCGTGATTGGACCCCGGCGCAGCGCCGTCTCTAGGACTCGCGCCGCCACACCTGGAATGGCCAGGCTAGCCCTTCATGGTAGGTTCGATACTCGGCCGGCGCCGACATCGGCACGTTGACGATGTCGTTCTTGACGATCATCGGTTGGACGTCGATGGCGCAAGTCCCGATGATATAGATGTTCTCGTGGTGCCGAGCCAGGATGTTGCGCCCCAGCTCCAGACGCTTCTGCTCGTCCGGTTCCGCCTTTAGCTGGTTGTACCAGTCAATGATCTGCTTGATCTCCTCGGGTGGCTCCATCCCCGTCTCGGGATTCAGGGCCCACTGGGCGTAGGCCGGGGCCCAGTAGCACCAGCCGTACGGGACGAACCAGCCGGGATCCAGGATCCAGAGGATCTTGGCGATGCTGTAAGAAGGCATCATGCTCTCGTTGGCATTGGCCCGCTGGCTCCACAGAGAGCGCTCGATCTCGCGGGCCTGAGCGTCTATGCCCAGTTGCTGCCAATACATCGCGACCTGGTTGAAGATGTCTATGGCCGGCACGCCCATCTCGCTGGGATAGCACTCCAGCAGGAGCTGCAAGCGTTCACCATCTGGCCGCAGCCGGAAGCCGTCATCGTCGCGCTGGTCCAGTCCGATGCTGTCCAGGAGCTCGTTGGCCCGATCTGGGTCATGCTCAATGGCGTTGGTGCCGAAACCCTCCATCCAGAAGGGATCGCGAGGCGTGGCGCACGGGTTGTACGGGTAGCCCATGCCATACCAGAACAGGTCGTTCATTTCTTCCCGGTTCAGCCCGTAAGACAGGGCGTGACGGAATTCCTTGGTCTGGAAGATCTCACGCAACGGATCATCGGGCCAGCTCTGGTTGACGTAGACGCAGGGGTTCGGCCCGCCGATCCACGAGCGGACCGTATAGTTGCCGTTCTCCTCGTTCTGGGTGAGGAGCGGGTAGTTGGCGAAGCCCATGTGCCGGTACTGCATGTCCACTTCCCCGGCGATGGTCTTCATCATGATCACTTCGTTGTTCTCGGCCAGATCAATCACGACCCTCTCGAAGTACGGCAGCTGCTGTCCGGCAGTGTCTACCTTGTAGTAGTAAGGGTTGCGCACATTGGTCATGCGCTGACCGGGGAACGGCTGCTCGACCTTCCAGGCCCACAAGACCGGGCAATCGGGGTTGTTCATGGTATCGTTGCGGTTGGCGAACAGCTCGTACCACTGCTCGAAGCCAGCATCCTTGATCTTGGTGGCCAGCTCGTCCGGGTCGGCATAGGTCGGGTGGAACTGGGACAGGTAGTGCTTGGGAGCGATGATGCCCGAGCCCATGAAGCACATGAACTCGATGAGGATGCCGTAGGGAACGCCGAAGGTGAAGGTCACGGTGTAGTCGTCCACCTTCTCGATTACCACCGGCTCGCCACCCACTACCAGCCAGGCGGGGAAGCTGGGCGAGAGCTCCTTGTTGAGAGCAATGTCCTCGTACCAGAAGAGGATATCGTCGGCGGTGAATGGCTCGCCGTCCGACCACTTCATCCCTTCCCGCATGTAGAAGGTGTAGGTGCGACCATCGCTGCTAACGTCCCAGCCCTTGACGATGTCGGGGATGGGCTTGAGCTCCTCTCCGTGGTAGTCCCACCGAGCGAAGGACTCGTAGACCAGAACACGATGCCCGGTGAGGTCGGCGGGACCGGTGAGCACGCGGTGCAGGTCGCCGCAATACTGCCCGATCTCCTCGTAGGGCTCGACTATCATTGGCTCCTTGGGCAGGCGCTCCTCCACCGGGGGCAGCTCGCCAGCCGCCACTTTGGCTGCCAGGCTGGGGGCCTCGGCGTACTTGGAGGCCGGAGCTGGGGTGGGCGTTGGGGCGGTGGTGGCTGCCGGCTCCGGGGTCGCCGCTGGGGCGGTGGCGGACGGTGCCTCCGTAGGAGCGGGGCTCGTCCCACAGGCGGCGATCGCGGCAGATGCGGTGGCCACTCCCGCTGTCCGAAGGAAGCTCCGACGCTTGAGGCGGCTGGTAGTCATCTCGCGTGCCTCCCAAAGGATGCTATGCGCTTGTGCTTATCCGACTGCAGCAGTACACCATAGGTAGAGGGTCCCTGTCAAGCTGGCCGCAGCTAGAGCCAGGCGCGGCGGCTCTGGCGCTCAAGGCCGCGGTAGCTGCTGGCGCAGATGGCGGGCTTCAGCCTCTTCTTGCTGGTGCTTTGCTCGGAGCCTTGAGCGCGTGCTATAGTCCGGCTTTGGCAGAGCACCAAGTGAGGAGGGCCAGCGCCATGACCGACTTCCTGTCGGTGGTATCGCCCGAAGTGGCGAATAAGGAGATTCCCGACATCCGCAGCGGCGACACGGTTCGTCTGCAGGTCAGGATAGTCGAAGGTCAGAGGGAAAGGTTACAGCCGTTCCAGGGAACTGTGATCCGCATGCGGAACACGGGAGCCGGCCCGGTGGCCACGGTGAGGCGTATCGCCAGCCATGGCATCGGCGTGGAGAGAACGTTCCCTCTGCTCTCGCCTCGGCTGGCGAGCATTGAGGTACTACGCCCGGCTAAGGTCCGCCGCAAGCAGCTCTACTTCCTGCGAGAGCGTGTTGGCAAGAAGGCCCGGCTTCGCTGAGGCCGGTGAAGGGAACAGCCCCGAGCAACCTGGGTCGAGTGGCGGGGTGCGCCCGGACCTGGTCTGTGAGTGTACCTGGTGGCGAGAGGGATACCGCAGGGTGGCCGGGGTGGATGAGGCCGGGCGCGGAGCTCTCTTCGGGCCCCTCGTAGCGGCCGCGGTCATCCTCCCGCCGGACCTGGACCTGAGCCGACTCCCCGGCCTGGCGGACTCCAAGCTATTGTCGCCCCACGCCCGCGAGGCCCTGTACGACCGCATCCTGGCCGAGGCCGAGGCTGTTGGGGTGGGTGCAGTGAGCGCGGCCACGGTGGACCGGGCCGGCCTCCAGAAGGCCAACGTAGAGGCCATGACGAGAGCGCTGGAAGCGTTGCCCGTGAGGCCGGACCTGGTGCTGGTAGATGGGTTGGGTCCTTGCCCCCAGGGCTACAGGACGAGCGCTCTCATTGATGGCGACGCCCTGTGTGCCAGCATCAGTGCGGCCTCCATCGTGGCCAAGGTGGCGCGCGACCGCCTGGTGTGCGAGCTGGCGACGATCTTCCCCGGCTACTCTCTGGAGTGTAACAAGGGCTACTCGACGGCCGAACACCTAGCGTCGTTGCAGCGCCTAGGCCCCACTCGGCTGCATCGCCGCAGCTTCGCGCCAGTGGCCGCCCTCTTGGCTTCAGGACACGACTAGAACCCCCTTCGCAGGCGGTTCAGGCGGTCTTGCCCCAGCTGTTCCCTACTGAGAGGGCTTGCTGTTGGCGCGAGTACAGCAAGGTGTAGAGCTCGTAGTATCGGCCCCGCCTGGCCAGCAGTTCCTCGTGCGTGCCCATCTCTTGCACCCGCCCCCGCTCGATCACCACGATCATATCCGACTGGACTATGGTGGACAGGCGGTGGGCGATTACGAACGAAGTGCGTCCCTGAAGCAGTCGCCTGAGGGCCTGCTGGATTAGCCTCTCCGTCTCGGTATCTATGTTGGCGGTGGCTTCATCCAGAACCAGTATCCTGGGGTCGGCCAACAGGGCGCGGGCGAAGGCGATGAGCTGGCGCTGCCCAGTAGAGAGGATGGCGCCTCCCTCCTGTACTTCGGTGTGGTAGCCATAAGGTAGCTGGCTGATGAACTCGTGTGCCCCCACCGCCCGAGCCGCTTCCACCACCTCTTCCTCAGTGGCCTCGAGCCTGCCGTAGCGGATGTTGTCGAGGACGCTCCCAGAGAAGAGGTAGTTCTCCTGGAGGACGATGGCGATCTGGCGGTGCAGCGACTCCTGAGTCACATCGCGGATGTCGTGCCCATCGATCCTGATCGCGCCTCCAGTCACGTCGTAGAAGCGGGCCAGTAGCTTGATGAGGGAGGTTTTGCCGGCGCCGGTGGAGCCGACGAAGGCGACAGTCTGGCCTGGCTCCACCTCGAAGGAAACGTGCTCGATGACAGGCTTGTCCGGAGAGTAGCTGAAGCTAACGTCATCGAAGGTCACCCGTCCCTGGATGGGAGGAAGGGGCTGGGCGTCAGGTTTGTCTTCGATGTCCGGCGGTGTGTCCAGCAACTGAAAGATGCGCTCGCCGGAAGCCATGGTGGCGAGGAGGGAGTTGTAGCGCATGGCCAGGTCGCGAACAGGCATGAAGAAACGACCTACGTAGAGAAGGAAGGCCACCAGGGCTCCCTCGGTGATGTGGCCGGCGAGGACCTGGCGGCCGCCGAACCACACCACCATAGCAGTAGCGACTGCGTTGGCGAACTCGACTGAAGGGAAGTAGATGGCGGAGAGCCTAGCGGCGTACAGGTTGATGTCCAGGTTGTGGCGATTGATGCCCTTGAAGATGTCGAAGTTGAGCCGCTCCCGCACCAGCGCCTGCACTACCCGTACCCCGCTGATGTTCTCGGCCAGGCTCCCGTTGATGCGGGAGATGGCCCGGCGCACCTCGCGGTAGCTGTCGCGGGCCTTGGCTCGCCATATGAAGGTGCCCACGGCCATGAACGGCAGTACCGTGAAGGTCAGAAGGGAGAGACGCACATCCATCGCCAACATCACGGCCACGATGCCCGCCAGCACGAAGGTGTCGTTGACCACCTGAACGATGGCCCAGGTGGCGAAGTCCTCCAGCACGTGAACGTCTGAGATCATGCGAGAGATGATGCGCCCGACTTCGTGGGTATCGAAGAACCGCATGGACAGGCGTTGAAGGTGGGCGAACAGCTGAGTGCGGATGTCGTACATGATACCCTGGCCGGTGCGCGACAGGATGTCGGCCTGCTTCACCCGGATGCGCCACGCGATCAGGTTGAGGCCGGTGAAACCCAAGGCCGACACGACGAGGGCGGTGAGGTTCCGGGCAACGATGCCCTCGTCTATGGCTAGTCTCACCACATAGGGGCCGGCGAGGCTTAGGGCGGAGGCGGTGAGGACCAGCACCAAGGCTGTCCCCAGCATGCGGGAGTAGGGACGGATGTAGCCCGCCAGCCGACGAGCGATGTCGGGGTCGTATTCGGCATACCGGTCCTCCACCTCGTCCGGGCGGGGCGCCGGCGGCGCTACGGACCGACGTTCCCGCTCCATCCGGGCGGTTGCGGGCGAGCTGGCCACACCACCTCGGGCGCTGTTCACGAGTTCACCCTCCGGTGCGACAAGGCACTGAGAGGCCTTCCGGCCAGCCCGTCTCTCGCTAGTTGCTCTTCCTGATCACGCAGCTGCAGGTCGTAGATGCGCCGGTAGAGGCCGGAGTGCTGCAGAAGCTCCTCGTGAGTGCCTCGTTCCACCACCCTCCCGTGGTCCATCACCAGAATCATGTCGGCCGCTTTCGCCGTAGTGAGACGCTGGGCGATGACGAAGGTGGTGCGTCCACGCATGACTTCGGCCAGGGCCAGCTGTATCAGGTGCTCGGTCTCGGTGTCCACCGCCGCGGTGGCGTCGTCTAGGATAAGGATGCGAGGATCCAGCAGGATGGCCCTGGCGATAGACACACGCTGGCGCTGTCCCCCGGAGAGGGTGTACCCACGCTCGCCCACGAAGGTATCGTAGCCCTCGGGGAAGGCGGTGATGAAGTCGTGGGCCTGGGCGATCCTGGCGGCGCGCTCGATCTCATCCATGGTCGCCTCGGGACGGCCGTAGGCGATGTTCTCTCGGATGGTGCCGGTGAAGAGTAGAGGCTCCTGGAACACGATGCCTACCTGCCGGCGCAGGGACTCGAGGGTCAGGTCGCGCACGTCCATCCCGTCAATCCGCACCGCACCCTCGGTGACGTCGTAGAAGCGGGGGATCAGGCTGACGAGGGTGCTCTTGCCGCAGCCGGTAGGGCCCACGATCGCTACTACCTGGTTGGGCTCAGCGGTGAAGGACACGTCATGCACCGAGTACGGTCCCTCGTGCGTCAGGTCGCGACTGGTGTAGCGGAAACTCACATGATCGAACGTCACGTTGCCCCGGAAGGTGGGGGCTTCGATGGCGCCGGGCCGGTCGGCCACCTCGGGCCGGGTATCCAGGATCTCGAAGATGCGTTCTCCGGCCGCGGTGGCCTCGGTGGCCGAGTTGACGATCTCGCCAATGCTCTGGATGGGACCGGAGAGGAGGGCCAGGTAGCCGCTGAAGGCGACCAGGATGCCCACGGTCAGCTCGCCGGCCATGACGCGGGGGCCGCCGTAGAGCAGGAGCAAGGTAGTGCAAAGCCCGAACAGGAAGATATTGAGCTGGTTGTTCGTGACCCAGTAGCGTATGGCCTGGAGCCGGTGACGGCGAACTCGGTCCACCTCGGTGTTGAACTTGGAGATCTCATAGTCCTGTCGAGCGAAGGCCCGCACCACCTGGGCTCCCAGCAGATTCTCCTGCAGGACGGTGGTCATGACGGCAAACTGCTGCTGTATGGCGCGGAAGACAGGGCGAATCCGCTGACGGAACACCACCGCCATCACGGCCACCACAGGGAGCGGGAGGAGCGACACAGCTGCCAGACGCCAGTCGGTGGTGAAGAGGATGGTGAGGGCGATGGCGGAGAGCAGGACGATGTTGACGGCCTGCATGATGGCCCAGCCGGAGAAGCGCAGCACCGCGTTGACGTCGGAGGTGCAGCGGGAGATGAGCTGGCCGGTGTCGGTGCGGTCGTGGTAAGAGAAGGAGAGCCGCTGCAGGTGATCGTACAGGTCGTTGCGCATGTCGTAGGCCATATGCTCGGCCAGCCAGGCATGCAGATAGCGGTGCCCGAAGGAGAAGAGGGCGGAAGCAGCACTGATGCCCACAATGATCAGGCCAGCCCGGTCTATGAGGGCGGGATCGCGCCCGGTCAGGCCAAGGTCTATTACACTGCGGATCACCAGAGGCACCACCAGCCCAGTCACGGTGGTCACGGTCATACAGAAGTAGGTGAGAACAGCGTGCCTCCAATAGCGGAGCAGGTACTGAGCTACGAGGCGCTTCAGCGTGTCCACGGGCTACCTAAGTCCAGAAGGCACCGGCGGAAGAACGAGTGCCGACGGCCTGGGGGGAGATGAGGGTCTTCGCTATCCATGGGCTCCTACGACGTCCGGCTGGGCAGCCTACCCCAGGGAGCCTCCTAATCGACTCGATGCTGACGCCCGGCCACCGTCGGGCAAGGCGTACCCCGAGGTTGCGAGCGCCTTTCGGCATGCTAGCACAGGCATGGGTGGCAGGCAAAGGCCGCGAGGAGGGCGGGGGCGTGGGGCAGAGAAACCTATGCCTGAGCAGGTGCCTTGACCGGCTCCCGCACGCTGGCTAGACTCCTCAACCACGAGGCATGGTTGTGGCAGAGGGCATCTGCCACAGCCGTGGTGGCGGAGGTGAGCAAGTGATACGTCTGGCCGGTATGACGAGCATCTTTCCTGACATGACTCTGGATGAGGGTCTGGCAGCGCTAAAACGGTACGGCTATGAGGGATTGGAGGCCCGGGTGGAGTGGGGCCACCGGTCCGGCATCGAGGCTTCTCTCTCTCCGACAGAGCGGGCCGATGTTCGCAAGAAGGTGGAGGACGCAGGCCTAACCGTCTGCGCCATCGCCACTGGCGTGCGAGCGGCGGAAGCGGACGAGGAGGCTCGGGCCAAGCACATGCGCGACCTGGTCACCTACGTGGACCTGGCAGCCGACCTGGGGGCGCCTTACGTGCGCACCTTCGGGGGACAGCGTCCGAGGGATCGTGAGCTCAAGTATGTGATTGACTATGTGGTGGAGGCCTACCGGTCGGTGCTCAGCCGAGCGGCCGACCGGGGTGTAGTGGTGCTGATGGAGACCCACGACGACTGGTCCCACTCCAGCGAAGTGGCGGCGGTGGTGGAGAGGGTAGATCACCCCAACCTGAAAGTCCTGTGGGACATCATGCATCCGCAGCGGATGATGGAGAAACCTGAGGAGACGTTCTCGGTGATAGGGGCGCTGACCCGGCACCTGCATGCTCACGACGGGATCTATCCCGCGGGCGGGAGCCGGGTGCAGATGGTCCCGCTGGGGGAGGGCGTGTTCGATCACGCTACTCCCCTGAGACTGCTGCAGGAAGCGGGATTCGACGGCTACTTCTCGGTCGAGGTTATCCACGCCCCGGGCAGCCAGCACGATGCCGAGGGGGTTCTGAGGCAGTACGCCGAGGCGTTCCGCAGAATGGTAGGTCGGTAGGGACTGCCGAGCGACCGGTCGCGGCAGGACGCCAATGGTTCAGCGTCCTGCCTTCGCCTTCTTGAGCAAGGCCCGTGCGGCATCGGGAGTGTTGGTGCACACTCCCCAGACGGGCAGCGAAAGCATGGCCTCGAGCACCTCTGGCCTCTCTTCGTGCCATAGCACTACCTCCAGGCCGTGACGAGCGAAGCGGCTGAGGAGATCGGGCGTAACCAAGGTGTCAGGCCGGGACGAGGCATCCTCCCAGCACAGATGCACCATCCTGGCGCCGATGCGCTTGGCCAGCACCGTTAGGTCGACGGCAGGGTCACTGCTGAGTATGGATGCGGGGATGCTAGGCAGGAGTGTTGCTGCCTGACGCACCAGTGTTGCCTGAAAGGAAGCAGCTACGAGGCCGACCGGTGGTCGTACTCGTGCCAGGGCTTCGGCCAGGGCTCGCGGGGTGCCGGGCGCCTTCAATTCCACGTAGAGCCCGCACCTGGCTCCGAATGAGTCCAGGACCTCGATGAGAGTGGGCACGCGCTCGCCCAGGCCAGCGTGGAAGCGGCGCACCTCCGCCAGGGTCTTCTCAGAGACGGGGCCTCTCCCGTCGGTAGTCTCACCCAGGTCCTCCGGGTGCAGCACCACGGCCTGTCCGTCGGCCGTGAGACGCAGATCCAGTTCTACCCAGTCGGCCCCCAGCTCCAGGGCGCGTTCGAAGGCGCGCAGAGTGTTCTCGGGCTCGTAGGCTGAGGCACCTCGGTGTGCTATGATGTGCATAGGCTCCCTCCCGCGGGCGACGTACAGGCATGGTAGGGAGGGCTTGAGGTCTGGTCAATGGAGGGTGCTGTGGGTCCCGAAGGCGAGCGGCCGTTCCGGATGTTGGTGCTGTGTACGGGCAACTCGGCCCGGAGCCAGATGGCTGAGGCGATCGTGCGCAAGCTGGCCGGGGACGCGGTCGAGGTGCACAGCGCTGGCATCGCACCGGCGGGGCTCAACCCGCTGGCGGTGCAGGCCATGGCCGAGATCGGAGTGGACATAAGCGGCCAGAGGTCCAAAAGCGTCACCGAGTTCCTGGGGCAGCGCTTCGACCTGGTGCTGACTGTGTGCGACAGCGCCCGCGAGTCATGCCCCGTGTTTCCCGGGGCCCCTGAGTACGTGCACTGGAGTTTGCCCGATCCGGCAGCGGCCACGGGCAGTCACGAGGCTCGCATGCAGGTGTTCCGGGAGGTGAGGGACAGGCTGCAAGGGCTTCTGGGCGATCTGCTGCGCTCCCGCGGGCTAGTCGCCTGAGGCAGTGCTGAAGGGTGCCCGCTCCCTCGGGGCAGGGAGGCCTTCCCAGATTCTGGGGCGAGGATTGGTGACGAGCTCAGGGGACCTCGGTGTGAGGGGGCTTGCGCTCCTGAAAGCCTCTCCATCTAGCTGCCCCTGAAGGGGCGCCGGGCCAGTTCGAACTGGCGAGGGCAGCCGGGCTTGCGTTGCTGGGGGCGGGGTGCCGGCGTAGAATGGTACAGTTACATGATAAGGAGAATTGCCAGGTGTCCTCGCGTCCTTTGCTCATGATCGTGGATGGTCACTCCCTATTGTACCGGGCCTTCCACGGCGTGCCCGATGCGCTGGCCAGCCGTCAGGGGGAGCCCACCAACGCCATCTACGGCTTCACCGCTATGCTGCTGAACGTCCTTCGAGACTGGCATCCGACTTACGCCCTGGTGGCGATGGACGTCGGGCGTTCGTTCCGGCATGAGAAGGCCAAGGAGTACAAGGCCAACCGGGAGCAGATGCCGGACAGCCTCCGGTCGCAGCTGGAGCGGGCCCGAGAGCTGTTACAGGCCCTTCACATCCCCGCCGTAGGGTTGGAGGGTTGGGAGGCGGACGACATCATCGGCACGGTGTCGGAGAAAGCCAACGAGAGGGGCATAGAGGTCCTCATCGTTACGGGCGATACGGACGCCCTCCAGCTCGTGGACGGCGGCGTCAGAGTGCTAACCCCCGGGCGTCGCTTCTCGGATCCGGTGGTATACGACCGGAGGCGCGTGGTGGAGCGCTATGGCCTTGAGCCGGAGCAACTAGCGGATTTCAAAGCCCTGGTGGGGGACAAGTCGGACAACGTGGCTGGGGTCAAGGGTATCGGCGAGAAGACGGCGGCCGAGCTCTTGAGGCAGTACAAGACGCTGGAGGGGATCTACGAGCACCTGGATGAGATTCAGAATGCCCGGGCTCGCCGGGCTCTAGAGGGCAGAGAGGCGGAGGCTCTCCGCAATCGCGAGTTGGTCACCATTTGGCGCGATGTGCCTCTGGAGCTGGATCTAGACCAGTGCCGGGTTGGGCAGGGCGACATGGCGGCACTAGAGCAGCTCTTTCGGGAGCTGGACTTCCGCAGCCTGATGGGTCGGCTGACGGAGCAGCAGGAGGGGCAGCTGAGCCTGTTCACGGCTCCCGCTCCGGCCGAGGGTCCCAGGGAGACGTCGGCTTCGGAAGCCACCACCGAGTACGAGATCGTAGACTCGGTGGTGGCCCTGGAGAAGCTGGCCGCCGCGGCGGCCGACGCCGAGATGATAGCTCTGGACGTGGAGAGCGACGCTCTTGATGCCGTGTCGTCGGCGCTGGTGGGCATATCGCTAGCTCTGGAAGAGGGCCGAGGGTACTACATCCCGGTGGGCCACCGAAGCGAAGGTAACGGCAACCTGGACCTCGATGAGGTGCGGAGGGTACTGGGCCCCGTGCTCATGGACCCCGCGGTGGAGAAGGTGGCCCACAATAGCAAGTATGACTGGGAGATGCTGCAGCGGCACGGTCTGCATGCCTCAGGGCCGGATTTCGACACCATGGTGGCGGAGTGGATCCTCAATCCCGACCAGCGCAGCTTCGGGCTGAAAGCAGTGGCTTGGGGCCGCCTGGGGGTAGAGATGACTCCCATCACCGACATCATCGGCAAGGGCAGGAGGCAACGGTCCATGGCGGACTGCGAGGTGCGCGAGGTGGCGCCCTACGCGGCGGCCGACGCCGATGCCACCTTGCGACTGCGTCCGCTCCTGGAACGGGAACTACGGGAGCGAGAGCAGTGGCGTCTCTTCCGCGAAGTGGAGATGCCCCTCGTGCCGGTATTGGCGGAGATGGAGCTTAAGGGCGTCCGCATTGACGTGGACTACCTGAGAGAGTTCTCTGCCGAGCTGGAGCGACGGCTGGAGGAGATCACTACGCAGATCAGGCTGCTGGCCGGGTATCCACTGAACGTGAACAGCACGCAGCAGCTGAGCGATCTTCTGTTCAACCAGCTGAGGCTTCCGTGCGGGGGGTTGCGACGGACCGCCAGCGGCCACTACAGCACGGCGGCGGAGGTGCTCGAAGAGCTTCGGGGGGAGCACGAGGTGGTGGACCTCATTCTGGAGCACCGCCAACTCTCCAAGCTCAAATCTACCTATGCCGAGGCACTCCCGGGATTGGTCAATCCCCATACGGGTAGGGTGCACACTTCGTACAACCAGACGGCAACGGTGACTGGCCGTCTCTCCTCTAGCGATCCTAACCTGCAGAACATCCCCATCCGCACCGAGTTAGGCCGCCGGATAAGGCGGGCTTTCACGGCGGAGCCGGGCAGTCTCCTCATCGGGGCCGACTACTCGCAGGTGGAGCTGCGCATACTGGCTCATGTGTCCCAGGACCCGAGGCTGCTGCGCGCCTTTGCTGAGGGACTGGACATTCACGCCAGCACGGCCGCCCTCACGTACGGGGTCCCCATCGAGCAGGTAACGCCGGAGATGAGGCGCATCTCCAAGACGGTGAACTTCGCCGTCATCTACGGAGTGAGTGCCTTCGGCCTGGCGCGTCAGTCCGACCTGAGCGAGGCCGAGTCCCGCGCCTTCATCGAGGCCTACTTCCGCAACTACCCCAAAGTGCGCGAGTATATCGAGGGGGTGCGGGCCTCGGTGGCCGAGAAGGGCTATGTGGAGACCCTGCTGGGGCGGCGGCGGTACTTCCCGCAGTTGTCAGGTAGGGAGAGGCTGTCGCGGGTACAGAGGGCGGAAGCGGAGAGGGCAGCCATCAACATGCCCATCCAGGGAACGGCCGCCGACATCATCAAGATCGCTATGATCCGTCTCAGCCAGGAGTTGAAGGCCAGGGACCTGCTGACGCGGATGATCCTCCAGGTCCACGACGAGCTGGTTCTGGAGGGGCCTGAGGACGAGGTCGAGGTGGTGGTGCCGTTGGTACGCGAAGTGATGGAGAACGCCTTCCCCCTGGACGCGCCCCTGAAGGTTGACGTGGCGGTGGGCCCGAACTGGCTGGAGGCCAAGTAGTAGCGGGTAGAGGAAGCGCTCGCTAGGTGGCGGCGTCAGGGAGCGCGGTCGAAGCCGCGCTTCCTCGCTTCCCGGTGTAGAATGGAACGCCGGCCAGGGCAGGGTCCCTGGCGGGTGGGCGTGGGGCACGAGTGTGTCGTGTCTGCCCATGATACCTTCTTGCCTTCGGAGGAGCGGTGCAGCCCGTACGAGAGAGAGTGGCGGATGCAGTGAGGAGGGGATTTGAGCAGGCGCAGGCAGCCGGGGCGCTGCCCGCCTTCGAAATCCCGGAGATCCCGGTGGAGCGGCCGCGCCAGGGGGGTCACGGCGACTACGCCTCGCCGGCTGCCATGCAGGCGGCCCGGCTGGCCCGTATGGCGCCGGTGCGGATCGCCGAAGCGGTGCGGGCTCACCTTCCCCGGGAGCCATTCATTGGCGCGGTTGAGGTAGCGCCGCCGGGCTTCCTGAACTTTACCCTGAGCGACGCCTGGCTTGCATCTCAGGTAGAAACCGTGCTTGCCGAGGGGGAGCGCTTCGGCCGGACGAACATGGGGCAGGGCGTGAGGGTACAGGTGGAGTACGGCAGCGCCAACCCCACTGGCCCTCTCCACGTAGGGTTTGCCCGGAACGTGGTGCTGGGCGACGCCTTGGCGAACCTCCTGGCCGAGGTGGGGTACGACGTCCAGAGAGAGTACTACGTCAATGACGCCGGCACGCAGATGCGTCAGTTCCAGGAGAGCCTGTACGCCCGTTACGCCCAGGCTCTGGGACTGGATGTCCCGGTGCCAGAGACGGGATACCAGGGCTGGTACCTGGCGCAGTGGGGCCGGGAGATCGCAGAGGCAGAGGGCAGACGCTTCTTGGACCTTCCATACGAGGAGGCGCTAGCGGAGATCGGCGAGTACGGCCTGCAGAACAAGGTGCTGCCCAGTGTGCGGGCCGATGTCGAGGCTATGGGCATCCGCTACGACCGCTGGTTCTCGGAGCGCGACCTCTACCGCGACGGGACTTTCGACAGGGCCATGGAGGTACTGCGCCAGGGAGGGTACCTAGTGGAACGCGAGGGGGCCGTCTGGTTCGAGGCCACTAAGCTGGGGGCCGACAAGGACGAGGTGGTGATCCGCTCGTCCGGCCTGCCGGGCTACTTCGCTTCCGATATCGCATATCACTACGACAAGTTCGTCAACCGCGGCTTTGACCTCGTCGTTGACGTGTGGGGTGCCGATCATCAGGGGCATTTGCCTCGGATGAAGGCCATGATGGAGGGTCTGGGTCTGGACCCGGATCGGCTGCGCATCGTCATCTACCAGCTGGTGACGCTGAAGCGGGGCGGGGAGGTGGTGCGCCTATCGAAGCGGACGGGCGATATGATTACCCTGCGGGAGCTGATTGACGAGGTCAGCCCGGACGCGATTCGCTACTTCCTGGTCTCGCGCTCGCCCGACAGCCAGATGGATTTTGACCTGGAGTTGGCGGTCAAGCGAAGCGAGGAGAACCCGGTATTCTACGTGCAGTACGCGCACGCTCGCATCGCCAGTGTGCTGCGGCTGGCCCAGGCGTCTTCTCTCGACTATGACCAGGCGGACCTAAGCCTGTTGGGACACCCAAGCGAGATGGCGCTCATCCGGCAGATGCTCCAGTTCCCCGAGGTGTTGGTGGACGCGGCGGCGGACTTCTCGCCCCATCGGTTGGCGTACTACGCCTATGACCTGGCGCGGGCGTTCCACGCCTTCTACCGTGACTGTCGCATCGTGAGCAGTTTGGCTGAGGATGCGGAGGTGACCAAGGCCAGGCTGCGGCTGTCGCTGGCGGCCAAGGTGGCTCTGGCGCGGGCTCTGGAGGTAATGGGGATGAGCGCCCCGGAGCGGATGTAGGGGGAGATGTCGCGACCGAGATCGCCGAGACGGGCCTATCAGGGAGAGGAGGGCGTTTTGGGGCGCCGGAGTCGAGCTACGAACCATGGAGTTGTTGCTGGGCGGGCCACGGCGGCTGTATGATGGAAGGGTAGGTAGGGGCGAGTAGCTCAGTTGGTCAGAGCGCTTCCCTTACAAGGAAGAGGCCACAGGTTCGAGTCCTGTCTCGCCCACTGTTGGCAGTAGGTGCGGCCTGGCCTGGCTACTACCGGTAGTGGTAGAGGGTCGGGCCGGGTGCCCTTTCCCCCGCCATCACGTTGCTGTCAGATTGCTGTCAACCCAGAAGCACGAAGCCCGCCAGGTGCGCTTGCTCTGGCGGGCTTTTGCTGTTAGGCTTCTCCCGTCAGTCAGTGCACTCTGACTGGCCGTGCCCTGGGCTGCTAACACCAGCGCCGGGGCTTTTCGTTTGGTAAGGTGGCCCCATTCTACTACCACTCCAGAGAGCCGTCAACTGCGGCAGCACCGGTTCTGGCCCTGCACCAGGCCGGGGCGTCATCAATGACCGTGGCCACAGACCTGGCAGAGCTGCTGAGCGAACGGGCGAAACGGGATAGAGCAAAGAGGGCAGCGGAAACACGGTGGGATGACAGCACTCTTGACAATGACAGCACCGGATGCTTGGAGGACGCATCGTCCTCCAAGCAATCCGAACCCCAAGAGCGTTCCCGCACCCAAGCGGCCAAGGCTGCCAGTGTATCCGAGCGGAAGGTGCGGCAGGCCCAGACGGTGAAGCGGGCGGCACCTTCGCCAGCGCCGTAGAGGGACTAGCGCCTTACCTTACGTGCCCGTCACCAGGGCTGAGAGCGTACTGTCCCGCTATGTCCCGTTTCCGCTCGCCAAACCTATCCTAGCCCTATCCTGCTAGCTCCGAGTGCGGCTCCCAGAGTCCATCAGAACCCATCCCCCTGGCTGTGTGTTCCTGGGAGTCCCCGTCAAACCGCCTGCACCAGGTCCATCAACACCATCCCAGCTGGCGCCCTTACCGCTTTTGCCCGT